>JAJFTD010000168.1 GCA_021373255.1 bacterium | reverse complement strand
ACACAGCAGACCACTGCTGCAACTGAAGAGATGAGCACATCATCGCGTGAAGTAAGCAGGCAGATGGAGCAGGTGACGGCTCTTAGTGAACAGAGCGCCGCCGCTGCCGAGGAAGTATCTGCAACCACTGAGGAGCAAAATGCTTCAGCCGAGGAGCTTACTGCATCCGCCGAGGAGCTTGCAAAGATGGCTCAGGAGCTTCAGGAACTCGTTGCTCAATTCAAGTTGGACGATAGCGTTACAGGCACTTTACACGATATCTCCGGGCGCGTAGCATCCGCTAACCACCGCAAAGCGGCATAGCCCGCATTATTCATGATTGTATTGAATACCGCATTAATGCTTGCGGTATTCGGCTGTGGTGAATAATGCGGCATAGCTCGCATCCATTAATAAGGAGCCGGTCTGAGAAGTGTTTTTCGGACCGGCTCCCGAATCAAAGCCTGTCATAATCCACATTCACTTCATAATCCGGCCATGTGTGAACCCCTATCACTAAAGGCCAGTGGCGTCCTTCGTGCAGCCTGCTGAGTCCGAGAGCTATGAATACTCGCTCAACGCCCAGCCGTGAGCGTATGGCGGAAGAATCCAGGATTAAGCTCTCAGACGAGCCAAGAAGCTGCCTACCAAGTGCGCGCCATTTGATGTCTGTCACTGCCACAGGCCGTTCGCCCATTTCGGGGACCCTCATTCTGACGTTATACTTGCCCGTGTAGCTGTCTTGGGCAAAAAACGCTTCCACCTCTGTTGGCCCGATTAGCGCAAGTGATCTTTCGGCGTGCAGTATTTGCCCTGCGGCGTCGGGCTCGGAATGTTTGTTAAGGAAGTCCAGACGGTCCTCCAGAACTCCAACGCGGGTGGGGCGGGAGCCGATGAAATCGCACAGCCAGTCCTCGCAGTGTGGAAGTTTGGGACGAGGCTTGATCAAGGGCAGGTCGACGATATCGAATGGGCGCATGATCGTCTTATCAGTGTAGGTAAGGTCGCCTCTGATGACTGTGGTGAACTCCTTTACCGGTCTCACCCATTTACCGGTTTCAAGCGCAATGCCTGCCGTGCACATTCCACTTAACATTTTTGTGACCGCCATAACCACCTGCCGGCGTGGAGTCAAAGATGAGTCACCTCCAAACCTGGTATCTGGTCCTGGATGGCTTCAGCCAGGAGCCTGCGGTGGCAGTGGTCGGGTTTGTCCTCCGCGCACAGCAGGCAGGGTTTTGCCCACTTGCTCTGCTCGATAGTGCGGACGAGCACGTAAGGCATCCAGCGTTCCACCATCAGCTCACCATATTGCTCTTCATAGGCCGCCCAGTCGCCGCCCTTCTTATATGCGCTGAGTATTTCCTCGGTGGGTGCATAATCGGGCATGTGAAAGTACTTGATTCCAAACCCTTCCGTGAGCAAAAACTCCAGGTCATCTTTCTTGGCGAACCCTGCAAGCTGCGAAGTATTATGCAGCCGCACATCCACAACGCAGTCGACTTCAGCCTTCCGAAGCCGCCCAACAAAATCCCTCAGCCCTTTCTTGTTATGCCCAATAGTAAAAAGCTCATCCATCAAATCTGAACATCCAATCTGCAATCTAAAATCTGCAATCTACAATCAAAAGAGCCCCGGCTGCTTAACCTGCTCTACGCTGCCGTCGGGGAGTATGTGCCTAACCTCAACCCCCCAGCTCCTGAGCACCTGCGCAAGGATTCTTTCTCTATGACAAGCCATCGGGTCCGCTTCACTGCACATCAGCACCACGCGCTTCTTTTCTGCAATCTCCACAACGGCTTTCAATTCGTTCTGAAAAGCCTGGGTGGCCGCGAGTTTGTCGTAGTCGGGTTTTCCTGCGGGTGTATACATAGTCGGGTCCTTGGGTTTGCCGCCTATGCACTGGCCGGAGTATCGGTATTCGATACCTGCAGCTATCACATGCCGTTGAAATTCACTCTTGTTAAACTGAGATGCGTAGCGGCTGTAGGGGTCGCTGCGAATGTCCACCAGCACCTGAATCTTGTTGCGCTTCAGCATGTTGATGAAGTCCAGCACGTCGTGATTGCTATGCCCGATTGTGAAAACCTCTATCATTAGTGCCCGGCTCGTTGGTGGTATAATGGCATATTCTACATGGTTTTACAACCTAAGGCAAATATAGGTGCTGGGCGTTCTTGACTTGATATCAGTTGGGCGTGAGCTTACGCCCAACACTCGTCTTCGCAGGAAGAAGAGATGTCACGCCATACAATGCCGCTACCCAAATACAGGAAAGAACACGTTTGGCATGGCACGTACAGTAAAGTCCGAGGAATTCTTCAGAAGTAAAGTTGACGGCTTCAAAGATCGCTATTTGATCGAATACCCTGAGGAGCACCCAACAGGCCCGCTGGTCTTCTATATGCATAGTGGTCTCGTTCGTGCAGAACAGGGCTTTCGCGATGGGCATGAATGGGACATACGAAGGCTTAGGAATGAGGTTATGGAGCGTAATGGGGTGTATGTATGCCCTGATTATCGTGGCAATTCGTGGCTGAATGCGCCCGCTGAGACAGATATGCTCGATCTGTTAAATGATCTCAAGCAGAAGTTTTCTATCTCGCGAGTGATCGTCACAGGCGCATCGATGGGCGGCACAGCCGCATTGGTTTTTACTGCGCATCACGCAGATCTGGTTGATGGTGTAATCGCGCTGTGCCCTGCTACGGATATGTCTGCGCTTTATTATGACATGAGCACGCGCAAGGATTGGATGCTTAAGCACCTGGCGAAAGCATTGATTAAGTCTTACGGGGGCACGCCTGATGAAGTGCCGGATGAGTATATCTATCATTCCGCTATTCACAATGTCAGCCGGTTTACTATGCCAATAGCAATTCGGCATGGTGACGCGGATGCAATTTTGCCTATTGAGAAGACGCGCGAATTTGTTGAGGTGCTGAGGGCCGTCGGCGCCCGGGTTCATTACGATGAGGTATTTGGCGGTGATCATTATTCCCCGACTGTTATGACCCCATGGAAAGAATATCTTGATTTTGTACTAAGTTGATGTTGCGGAACTTACCTTCGCTGCTCGATAAGTGCTTCCGGCTCCACACCCATAACTATGGGATGCGACATCATGCTGACTAGATCAAAATCCAACGAGGGCTTGCTCTCAGCCTTTGCAAATACTCTCGCGGGCGCAAGGGCTATCTTGGCTTCGTTATAGGCCTGCAGGCTGGAATAGACTACGAGGCAGTTGGTGAGCCTTCGAGATGGCACAGCGAAGAAACGGCCGGTGCAGTAGAGTCCCGTGGACGAGCCTCCATCAAGGCACAGCGCGTCATGTGCCCCGAGTTTCAACATTGCTCTGGCGGTATCGTGCAGAGATGCGCTTCGGTTGATGGCGAGTATAAGGAGTTTGCCGGAGTTGGTAATCCCAACAGCGGTCCGGCGAGCAGGAGCGCAGAGTGAGTTCCTGAAACCCTCCTGTTTTAGAGCTACGGTCACTTTTCCGTCCGCCACCAGCGTTGGTCCGCAGCAGAGCACCGTTTCATAACCTGTCCACGCGCACTGCCTGCCCTCGCGCAGAGGTATTATAGAGGCTTTGTTATCCGAGTCGATGCACAGCGCGGAGCCGATGCATCCAGAGTGGACCACAGTCCCAAACATTGCAATATCCCCGGTGGGGATGAGAGTCTTCGTATCAAAGAACGTGCCTGTAATCGCGACAGCCGGACGCACGCGGTTTACCATCGCTTTGAACGGTTCCGAACACCCGGCTCCGCCCTTCGCAAGCGCCACAGACACCCGTACCTGCGGGTCCGCAAGGTTCACTACCACCGTATGTGCAACGGTCTTTCCTACCTTGACTTTGGCATAGGAGATGCTAGACGCCCAGCACTCCCCAGACACGACCAGCCAGAAAAACAGCACAATCGACAACAGCCTAGACATAGCATCTATACCTCCCTCAGATTATTCACCGCTGACTTCTGCGCGTCAGACCCATAAAGAAGTGCCGCATATAGAGTGCCTGTGTCTACCGCACATATACTGGTAGTTCAAAAACGAGCATAAATACGGGGGGCAAGCTCACATGATATTGACAACCTGAGCCTGACATGAGATATTCAATACGCAAAGTTATTCTATGAGGTAGTTTTATGAGGTTATTCTTTATGTTGATTCTAATGTCGTTAATTTCGGCTATGCCGCTGCTTGCGGCGGAACCAGTGAATACCGGTAAGCCGGAGACCGGTCGTTGGGCTGTTATCGAGACCGATAAAGGTACGATCAAGTTTGCCCTGTATGAGAAAGATGCGCCCATTACCACCAAGAATTTTATCGACCTTGCCGAACGCAAGTTTTACGATGGACTTACCTTCCATAGAGTTGTCGAGGGATTTGTAGTCCAGGGCGGCGATCCTAACGGTGACGGTACCGGCAGCTCAGAAAAGAAGATTCCGCTGGAAGTTTCACCAAAGCTCAAGCATGATACCGCTGGTATTGTGGCGATGGCCCGCAGGTCCGATCCGAACAGCGCTTCTTGCCAGTTCTACATCACTCTGGCTGCGGTGCCTTATCTGGACATGCAGTATGCTGTCTTCGGCCGCGTGGTTGAGGGTATTGATGTGGTAAAGAAACTCAAGATCGGTGATGTAATGAAAACTGTGCGCATAATCCCTGCGCCTAAGCCCGAGGAACCTACGAAGAAGCAAGACCCCAAGAAGTAGTGTAGCATTATACTCGGATGGTTCTCTCAGTCATGAGGACCATCCGGTGTTATTCTTCTGCGCAGCTCATTCGCATTACCTGGCAAAAATAGCAGGTTTGGCACAGTTTGTGCATGAGGCTATGTAACAATATCCTTATTGTGCCCCGGGATAGCCGGATGTCACGTGGGAGGTAGTAATGAGGATCAATACAACAACCGCTCTTATGGCATGTGTTTTCGCACTGCTTATTGTTGCATCAGGACGAGTTATCAACGCCAACCGGGATTTGAACCCCACCTCGACTATACCTGAGGCCACCTGCGTGGTATGCAGCAACTGGACCTCTTTGCCCTTCACCGACAGTAGCCCCCTGCCGGTAATAGATTCAGGCATAGGCTTCTGGAGTGGCTTTACTTTTACGGATCAGCATTAATTCGCTTTATCTTAATGATGTGTGCTGGCTTCGGAAACTAACATACGCCTATTTGGCAGACAGTGCGCCATCGCCGTTCCCGAAGCATATCCACGCTAGCAGCTAACCTTTCCTTCTCCAATTCATAACTCATACTGCATAACTCTCTTAACTACCTTCGATTTGACCGTGCACCTCGCGTCACGATATAATGATGCGGTTGAACAATGGAAGAGGTAGATACAGTTGACACTCAAGATCGCCCTGCCGAAGGGTAGCCTGCAGGAGGCGACTTTCGGTCTTTTCAAGAAAGCTGGATGGGATTTTCGGGTTAGTTCTCGTTCCTATCACCCGTCCTGCGATGATTCGGATATTGAGACCACACTTCTGCGTGCGCAGGAGATAGCGCGCTATGTTGAGGCTGGAGTGCTCGATATGGGCATTACCGGTTATGATAACATCCGTGAATGTGAGGCGGATGTGCACGAGGTCTGCGAGCTTCATTACTCCAAAGCCACCACTAAGCCATACCGCTGGGTGCTTGCAGCTCCTAAGGACTCCGGTATTAGGGGCCCTAAGGACCTGGAGGGGAAGCGCGTTGCCACGGAACTGGTAAACGTTACCAAGCGCTACTTTGAACAGCACGGAGTGAAGTGCAAGGTTGAGTTCTCCTGGGGCGCGACTGAGGTGAAAGTGCCGGAACTGGTGGACGCGATAGTCGAGGGTACGGAAACGGGCAGCACGCTGAAGGCCCATGGGCTTGAGATCTTGGATACCCTGCTGGTTTCGACTACTCGCATAATAGCTAACAAGTCTGCGTGGGAAGACCCATGGAAGCGGCAGAAGATCGAAAACATCGCGATGCTGCTGCAGGCGGCGCTTACTGCTGACGGCCTTGTTGGCCTGAAGATGAATATTCCATGCGACAAGCTCGATAATATACTGGCGCAGCTTCCATCGCTCCAAAACCCGACCATTTCTCCGTTAACCAGCAAAGAATGGGTAGCGGCGGAGATTATTATCGAAGAAAAATCCGCACGCGAGCTGATACCTATGCTCAAGCGCGCCGGTGCGTCGGGAATTGTGGAGTATCCGCTTAATAAAGTGATCTACTGAAGTTCATAAAACTAGGTAGTTTCTGTTGCTTGATGCGAGTAATCGCGAAAACGAATTCTAGTTGGGCTGGATCTCTGATCATAGCTGTCGAAAGTTAGCGAGCAAACTGAGGTTGCTTCGGACTGCGGAGCGCAGCGAAGCTGCCGCCGAAGGCGGCGAAACAACGCATCAGTAATAGACCAATCGTATGAATTATGCGAAACGTGGTCTTTTCGGCCTCTTCGAGGCCGGCTTCGGCAGCTTCGCGGTCCGAAGCAACTATGCCCGTCGGCTAACTTTCGACAAAATTGATCTCTGATCCGGGCCCTATGAGCCAAATCATCTCCTGATGACACCACGTGACGTATACACGAACACAGATTGACTTATAGATCGATATGGGTGGGATCAGGAGATCTCATTTGGCCCTTTTCGGCGCAGATCAGAGATCTGCCCGAACACTAGTACATAATTACTATAGGTTGTTTCGGGAAACCCTTTTCCCGAAACGATATCAATTCCCTTTTCGCGATGAATAAGCGAGTCTGCAATCGTCTAAAGCGAGGGTTATACCATTGATTGCTCATCTACACGGCGAGCTGGCGAGGATCGAGGCGGACTACGTTGTGATCGATGTCAACGGGGTCGGCTACAAGGTGTACCCTCCACTTGCCATAATCACTCAACTTCCACAGATCGGCGACGAGGTCAAGCTCCTGATATCCACCATCGTCAAAGAAGACTCCTTCACCCTCTATGGCTTCGTTGAAGAAGCTCAACAGAGCCTGTTTGAACTCCTGCTTACCGTAAGTGGGGTGGGGCCAAAAGTTGCACTGAACATTTTGTCCGTTATGCCAGTCGAACAGGTAGTGGGCGCGGTGTCAGGGGAGCGCTTCCACGAGCTGAACCGTGTGCCTGGTGTGGGCACAAAGACGGCTCAGCGTATCGTATTGGAATTGAAGGAAAAGATCGCCACTCTTCGCTGGGCTGAGTCGGCCCGCAAGACTGTTCCTGCTGAACAGAGATCGATTGATGACGCCATTGAAGGGCTTGTTGCATTGGGCTACAGCCGGAGCGATGCCCGTTCCGCGGCTGAAGAAGCGATGAAGTCGCTAAAGGATAAGCGCGACACAGGCAGCATCGTGAGAGCCGCATTGAGACTGCTGGCGAAGGGATGACGTTCGGACCTTCACATTACCCAATCGAGGATTAAGAAATGGATTATGATGAGCGGCTGGTGTCGCCGGAGCTCAAGGACGAGGACCAGGTAATAGAATACTCCCTCCGTCCGCGCCGGTTGGAAGAATTTATAGGCCGCGCTAAGATAAAAGAGAGTTTGAGCGTGTTTATCCAGGCCGCAAAAATGCGGAATGAGGCGCTGGACCACGTGTTGCTGTACGGCCCTCCCGGCCTGGGCAAGACCACGCTCGCTTATATAATTGCTAACGAGATGGACGTCCCGATCAGGAGCACGTCCGGCCCCGCTATTGAGCGTCCGGGTGATCTGGCGGCGATTCTTACTAATATCGAGCCGGACAGCGTGCTGTTCATTGATGAAATTCATCGGCTTAACCGTGCAGTGGAAGAGATTCTCTACCCTGCGATGGAGGACTATCAACTCGATCTCGTTATAGGTAAAGGACCCAGCGCGAGGACGATAAAGATCGACCTGCCGAGGTTTACCCTTATAGGCGCGACTACGCGGACGGGTTTGATCACTTCGCCGCTACGGGCGCGGTTTGGCATCGTGCACAACTTCGAGTTCTACGACGTCGATAGCCTCGCCACCATCGTGAAGAGGTCCGCGCTGATACTCGGGATTGGAATATCCGAAGATGGCGCGTATGAGATTGCAGGCCGATCGAGGGGCACACCGAGAATCGCCAACAGGGTCTTGAGGCGCGTGCGGGATTATGCGCAGGTCAAGGCTGAAGGTGTAATTGACTCCGATGTGGCCGTGGAAGGCCTCGCTATGCTTGAAATAGATGAGTCGGGGCTGGACGAAGCCGATAGGCGCCTGCTGCGAGTGATAATTGATAAGTTCGATGGCGGCCCGGTGGGTGTCGAGACGCTGGCCGCGGCGACCGGTGAGGAGCGCGACACCATTGAGGACGCGCATGAGCCATACCTGATACAACTTGGGTTCATCAACCGAACCCCTAGGGGACGCGTCGCCACTCGCCTTGCCTACGAACACCTGGGCCAAACGCCTAAAGTTACATCTCAAAGTGGATTGTTTTAGCCACAAGATGGTCTAAATGGTGCCAGGTGTCAAGTATCGGTAGCTGAGGTTCGGGCAGATCTCTGATCTGCGCCGAAAGGAACAAGATGGGATCTCCTGATCCCATACCTATTACTGATGAGCATACGTTATGGCATCAGAGATGCCATTTGGTCAATGCGGGCCAGATCAGAGATCTGCCCGAACTTTAAACTTTCCTTTCCCAACCTTGTAACCTTGTGACCTTATGACTTTATGATATTCAGTAACTAGCTGGACCGAGGACGGACGTATGAAATGCCCGAAGTGCGGCACTATAAATGGGAAAACCAATAAATTCTGCAGAGAGTGCGGGGTGAATCTTGACCTGGCTGATCAGCAGCAGGCCAAGCCACCTCAGGCTGCCGAGCCGCCTACTGACGAAGTTCAGCTCGGTGAACAGCTTTTTGAGGTTATGCGGCTTTACGAGTCGGGTGACTTTGATTCTGCGCTTGCAGGCGTGAATGATATTCTTCGGGCTAATCCCGACAGCGCTACAGCCCGCAGTTTGCGCGCTCTCGTCTATGAGCGCAAGGCTGATGTAGAGTTTGATGCGGGCAATATGGATGCTAGCCAGGAACTCCTGGTGCATGCGTTGTCTGAGTATGAGAAGATCATCGCCATCAACCCCCGTAGTGCTGCAGACCGCGAAAAGTTGGCATTACTTCGTGCCCGACTTGCCGGGGATAAGGCCGCTCCTGCGCTGGCGAAAATTACGTTGGGATCGATCAAGAAGATAGCGGTCGAGGCTATCAAGACAGTGCCCACGCCGGTCCTGGCGGGGTCTGCGGCGTTTATCTTGTGCCTGATGCTGGCGATTATCTTTATTCCGAGCGGGCACAAGCCCATGCCTGAGCCTGAGCAAGCGAAATTAGCTGGCGGTAATCAGGAATTACACCTTACGGCTACTCCCAACAGCCAAAGAAGCACGTCACAGTCAATTGGTGGGCACGACTCAAGTGGGCTAAAGGTTTATACATTCCCGGCTCCGGCGACTTCGTCGACGTCAACTCCGTCTCCCACACCGATCCCAAAGACGGTTCCGCCGTCGGTTAAGATCAATCAGATAAATATACCACCGGCTAAATTGCCTGCCATCGGCTCGGAGCTGACGATTGTTCCTGAATCGAAGAAGAGTGAGAGTGCTCAATCCAAGTCAACGAAATCCGCTGTTCCGGCGAAACCCAAAATTACAATCGAACAACCGCGTCATGATGATACTCCATCTGCACCGGACGGTTCTAGCACGCTTGCGAATGCTATAGAGCTTCGTAACCAGGGCAAGACTAACGAGGCTATTGCTACCGCGCAACAATCAGTTAACCTCTTCCAAGCCGACATCGATGCAGGCAGGAATGCAACAGGTGCCAGGCGCGGAATTGAAAATGCGCGGAAATTGATATCCGTATGGCAGGGCGGGGAATAGTTGTATGAGAAGTTTGCTGTTGAAGAAGATTCTTTCGCTTATTACGCTTGTGCTGCTGATTGTTCCGGCATCTGCTGCTGAGAAGTCGCGCCCTGTGGTGGTGCTATTTGATACTACTAAAGGGGCTAACATAAGCGACACTCTTGCTAAGGCCACCACCAGAGCCGTTCGCAACTACCTGCGCGATTCCGAGCGGGTGGAGGCGACCATCTTCGATCGCGACTCTCCAGCCGTTCAACGGGCTATTGTCGAAAAGAAGTTCACAGCAGACAGTATTGCCAGCTACTCCACACCTGACCAACGCATTAACGTAGCCAGAACGCTGTTGTTTGATTACGCCGCAGGCTGTGAGGTGTCGATCAAACCAGGCAAGTCCGATCCATCAGCTCAAGTGCTAGAGCTTAGTATATGGCTCGCAAAGATCGATGGCGACAAGTCTCAGAGCTGGCAGGCGGGGAAGACATCGGTCTGCGCAGGTTCTGGGGATTTAGACTTTGACAATGCAATGCAGTCCGCGGCGAGCGCGGCGGTTATTGATATCACCGGTCAGGCTTTCCAAGGTTTGCCCAGGGTGAAGAGTGCGGAGCCTTTAGAAGGTGATGAGAGCCTGGCAATCAATGGAACGCAGCCCCCTGTGATCCAGCTGCCGACGGCGACGGACTATGTGACCGGTGCGGACGAAAGCCTGAAATCAGGTAACTTCGCGCTTGCTATCGATCAATATTCCCGAGCTGTAAGCATTGACCCCGGCAACAGCGCACTTCGCTTGAAGCTCGCTGATGCTTATGCGCGAAAAGGGCTCTATAAGGAGGCGTATGACGAACTCGACCGTGCAGCTTCATCAGGAGCAGCCAAGGATGCCGTTAACGCTGCCAGGACGAAAATAGAGCAGTTGGAGAGCGGGCACACTGTGCCGGACGGTTTATCGAAGCCGGAGGTTCAGCCCAAATCGACTTCGGCTGACAAACCCAGCCGGGTCTACCTAAAAGAGGGCAATTCCCCGGCGGCTCAGGCGCTGGCGAGGATCGTGCAGGGTGACAAGTTGTGGGGCCAGGGCAAGCCGGATGACGCTGCACTGGCCTATGCAGAGGCTATCAAACTCAATCCCAGTGATTGGCGCGCGCACGAGCGGCTGGCGATAGTCGACGCTTCGATGTCTCTTTTCGGAGAGAGCTGCAAGATGCTCCAAAGGCTCAAACAAGTCCAGCCGAACCCCTCAGGTGAAGTAATCGAGTCTCGCTACAACATACTCCGCAAAGCCTTTGATAAGTCGTTCAGTATGCTGCTGGAGCAATACGAGTCGGATTCTTTGAACTTCGCAGCTCAAAAGATTTCACGTGAGAGCTATTACAATACAATCAACGGAATAGCCCTGCGGTTAGAGTCTATGGCCAAGTTTCTTGACGAACTGGTTGTGCCCGCCCTAAAACAACCAGCCAACCTCCGCCGCAGCCTGGCCTGCGGCCTGGCCGCGCAGTCCGCATCGAGCATGCTGGACTACCTTGAAACCAACAAATCAAAATCCAAGCTAAATGCAGATACTTTCATGACCCAAGCCAAGTCAGAGTTGCAAGCAGCTTCAAAGTTGGAAGAGAACAAGGTAGTAATCACAAAAGAACCCGAACCCGAACAGCCACCGCAAGAAGAAGCTCCTTAATCTGCCCCTTGCAAAAACCACATCTGTGTGCTTTTCAAGCTGCAGAGCCGCAATCAGGGGAGTTATGCAAGCCGACCGAGCCATACGCGAAACGGATTATGCCCTGTTTTGGGATGATCTGAGCGCGAGAGGACCGTCGATTCAGCTTTTCGACAGTCGGGTAGGCGTGATCACGTGATCGCCGGGTTGAAATCGGCGGACAAAAGAATGTGATCTGAGGACTGATAAATCAGGCAGCTTTCGCCTGATAGTTGTGGTACAACCCGCCGAGAATTGGCTTGGGTTCCAGCACTGCATCGGGCGACCCGTAGATTCGGTCGTTATCTCGGATGATATATCTGGGCTGGACTCCAAACCCGGTTGCCTCACGAAGCTGTTGTATCACCCAAAGCATGGTCGGGTGTTGAGTGATTCCGAAATGGACGATCTTCCTCCGCTCATGGCTGAGGATAACGAAGACGTAGAGTGATCGGAACGTGAGCGCGGATACAACGAAGAAGTCCATTACCCAAGTCACATCCATGTGGTTTGAGATGAATGTCTTCCAGGTCTGAGATGGCTTACTCCTGTCCCAGGTGGAATTCGCCAGACACTTGCGAATCGTGTTTGGCGCTGGAGGATCGAACCCAAGGTCGATCAGTTGATCGTATATCCGCTCGAGACTCCAGAGCGGATTATCGGCATGTATTTTTCTGATAAGCCTACGCATCTCGGCAGACACTGGCGGTCGGCCGTTCCTGCGCAGAGACTTGTGCCGCCAGTACAACC
The DNA here is from genome assembly GCA_021373255.1 of bacterium. Taxonomy (GTDB): domain Bacteria; phylum Armatimonadota; class UBA5829; order UBA5829; family UBA5829; genus UBA5829. The sequence goes on along the minus strand of JAJFTD010000168.1, from coordinate 39,414 downwards.
GGAACCCTGCACGATGCCAACGTATGACTGTCTCCGGCTTTACCACGCAAAAGACATTCTTCCATCTAGCGAAAGTCTTCATCAGTAGAATCCAGGTCAGCCGGAAAGCTGGTGTGCATCGAGGTTTCGGAGTAACACGCTTTTCCTGCTGGAGTTGATAGAGCGCAAGTTGGCTGCGCAGTGCTGTCCGTTGTAATAAATCGATCCGAACTCAAAAAGCCATTTCCGGACCTGTGATAATACTATCAGTGTTCAACTATGTTTTGAGAGGCGCCGCAAATTCCTCCACTCGCGCGGACTTAGATGAAACTGGTTTTTGAAGTGGCGGTTATAGCTGGATATAGAAGAGTAACCGACTCTGTTTGCGATGTCGAGGATATGCAGGGTGGTGCTGCTGAGCAATGATGCAGACATTACCATCCTGAACCGCACCAGATAAGACTGAGGCGACTGGCCTAACGCCAGGTGAAACAGTCTCCTGAACTGCGCATCACTCAAACAGCATAGTTCACTAAGTATGGACATTGGTATCTGCTCGGCATAATGCATTGCTATATGCTGCAGAGCCGGCGCCATCCGTTCCATAGCATTATTTGAGCTAGAGCCAGATGAATTCACAATCTTGCCCGTTCTGAAAAGTTTCACCGACAGTGAAGCTATCAATCCGCCTACAGAGATTTCGTAGAATGGAGCATGCTTTTGTATCTCGTCCAGTATCTCCCAAACTATAGACGATATCTCCGGGTGTTCGGCACGGTGAAGCAATGGAAAATGTGTGACGTTGTGCAGTTCGGCAACATTGTGAAGATAAGAACCGGGAGCAAGCGACGCAGAAAACCTGTATGGATCCAGGTATATGAAAGCCCAAATACTACTATGATTGGCGCTGCTTTGAGCAATGTGGAACATTCCGCTATCAATTATTGAAACATCACCAGAGGAAAACGGATACACTCTGTCATCAACGATGAATACACCACAGCCTTCATAGCAGTAGCCTACCTCAAACACGTTGTGCCGGTGCAAGAAATTCTGCGAACTGCCAATGCTTATCTTTTCTCCGCCAAAAACAGGGAAGTCTTCACCTAGAGATAAAGGATCATACAGCCTGTCAGCTATTTCATATGAGCGAATATGCATAGTATATACTCGATATGGAGTAGAAATTGATTCAATTCCACTATATCATATGAACGTAATCAAAACAAGGTTGCACGCCTGTTAAAAGAACAGAAAGGAAGTATTTTTTATGAATGCTTCGGTAATCTATCTTAATGGCGGGATCGCACTTGTCGGCATTTTGGTTTTGGCTTTGCTGGGTCTGACGGCTCGATGTGATCAGTCCACTCATGACCAGCAGCGAAACATTTTCATAACTAATAAGGACGAGTATGAGAACAAGGTCTACGGAGCTTGGTGCGGCAAGCTCATCGGCCTTACGGCTGGCCAGCCCGTGGAAGGCTGGTCCAGACAGCAAATTGAAGCATGTGCCCGCAAGGTTGATGCCTATCCGGTAGATTGGTTTTTTTCAGCCGACTTCGACAGCCAACAAAAGGGATATCTCAGGGGAAACTTCACCTCAGCGCCGTCCAATGACGACTCGGATTTTTTGGTTGTATCACTACTCGCACTCAGAAAAAACGGCATAAACCTGACATCCAGGGATATTGCAGATGCCTGGGTCAAATATTGTTCTGCTGCGTGTACCGCCGAAGCTGTTGCACTCGCAAACTTTCGAAAAGGCATATGGCCGGCAGCATCAGCCGCCACGGACAATCCATACAGCGATTGGATAGGCGCTCAGATGAGAAGCGACATCTGGGGGATGATTGCACCTGGAATGCCTGACGTAGCTGCGGATTATGCTGAACGGGATGCGAGGATTTCACATTTGGGTGACGGGATATACGCCGAACGCTACATCGCAGCTGTGATCAGCCTCGCGATGGTGGATACCGATTGCAAGAGAATCCTGCGGGAAGCTCTGAACGTAATTCCTGCCGACTGCAAATACGCTCGCGTTGTGAAAGACGTGCTCAACTGGCACGAACAGTCCGCCACATGGAGCAAGGCATGGGATTTACTTGACGCCAAGTACGGTTTATTGGAAGACGGTTCGCGGGTTGCGCCTTTTGCCGAAGAGAAATACAAAACCGGGTTGTACGCAAACTGGTGCAATATGAAGTGGGTTCATGCGGACATCAATGGCGGAGCAGTTGCATTGGCGCTGCTATATGGCAATGGCGATTTTACGAAGACTGTGAGTCTGGGAGTAATGTGTGGTTACGATTGTGATTGCAATGCCGGCACTGTAGGAGCCATCCTCGGCGCTATGTGGGGTGAGAGGGCTATTCCAACAAAATGGAAAGCTTCGTTTAACGACACCTACAATACCGATGTCAAAATAGACAATCAGAATTTGAAAATCAGCGAGCTTGCGAAAGAAACTGCAGGTTACGGTCTGCAAGTCTTGGATCAAAGAAATAGCACTCGCACAGGACAACATCCCACGCGAGAGTATATGCATCGAATAGGAGGAGAGGCATGGTAATTATAGAATCTTATCCGTTGGCAGTGGCTTTATGCTTGGTTACAATGCTTTGCTGGGGGTCTTGGGCCAACACCCAGAAACTCGCCGGAAAAGAATGGCGATTTCAGCTCTTTTATTGGGACTATGCAATTGGGGTCTTGCTATTGTCCTTGATCATGGCGTTCACTGCGGGTAGTTATGGTATTTACGGCCGGCCGTTTCTTGCCGACCTTACGCAGGCATCAGCCAGTGCCATAGGGTTTGCATTGCTCGGTGGAGTCATATTTAACCTGTCGAACATTCTATTCGTAGCGGCAATAGACATCGCGGGAATGGCAGTCGCATTTCCAATAGCGGTGGGACTTGCGCTTATAATCGGGGTCATCACCAACTACATATCCAGACCAGAAGGAAATCCTGTTCTGTTGTTTCTCGGGCTGCTGGGAGTGGTGATTGCTATCTTGCTTGACGCCGCTGCATATAAACGACTGTCTGCGGATCGGAAAGAAACCTCAAAAGGCGTGTGCATATCCATTGTTTCCGGAATAGCCATGGGTTTCTTTTATAGATTCGTAGTGAAGGCGATGGTTGTGAATTTCGCGCATCCTGCACAGGGATTGATGACACCCTACACAGCGGTGGTATTTTTCTCTGTGGGACTCCTGTTGAGCAATTTCGTATTCAACTCCATCGTAATGGCCAAACCATTCACAGGCAAGCCGGTTTCATACAGGGACTATTTCAAAGGAAACCCGGGACTTCATTTGATAGGAATATTGGGCGGCGTTATCTGGAATACAGGGATGTCCACGAGTATCATCGCTTCCGGAGCCGCAGGCCCGGCAATATCGTATGGCTTGGGGCAGGGAGCGACAATGGTTGCGGCATTGTGGGGAGTATTCATCTGGCGGGAGTTTCAGAAAGCGCCGAAAGGCACAAACAGACTTCTGACCCTGATGTTTTTGAGCTTTATAATAGGACTCGGGCTGATTATTGCCGCACGTTTAGCGTAGAGGATAGGCTATGAGTGGAAAAATTGTTGTTATCGGCAGCTTCAACATGGATATGATTGTCACTGCAGAGCATATACCGAAACCTGGAGAAACCGTGGTCGGGGGAAAATTCGCATCCGCTCTTGGTGGTAAGGGAGCGAACCAAGCTATCGCAGCCGCAAGGGCGGGTGGTAAGGTGGCGTTTGTGGCGCGGGTCGGAAACGATCCATTCGCAACAGAAGGTATCAGAAGCTTTAAACAGAATTCGATCGATACCGACCACGTGATCCGTGATTCATCCGCGTCTTCGGGCGTTGCATTGATTATGGTGGATAAGCTCGGTGAAAATTTGATTGCCGTTGCTCCTGGAGCAAACGACATACTGAGTCCTGATGACATCAACGCAGCTAGTGAACTTATCTCATCTTCAGAGATAATGATTATCCAGTTGGAAATACAGCCAGATACGGTTGATATCGCGTGCAAAGTCGCTTACGATTGCGGAGTAAAAGTGCTGCTGAACCCTGCTCCCGCACGCGAATTGAACACAAAACTGCTGCACAACATAAGCATTATTACGCCCAATGAAACGGAGGCCCAGCGCCTTACTGGGATAGCTGTCGAAGATGAAACCAGTGCGGACGCCGCTGCAACAGCTCTAAGGTCACTGGGAGTCGACACGGTTATTATTACACTGGGAGCAAGAGGAGCTTACATTTCCGATAAGTCGTTTAGGGGCGTCGTGCCTGGTTTTAAGGTGAATCCAATCGACACAACTGCTGCGGGAGACGTCTTTAACGGTGCGTTGGCTGTGGCATTGGTGGAGGGATTGCCGCTGACCGAGGCGGCCAGATTTGCAAACGCGGCAGCAGCAATCTCCACAACGAGGCCGGGAGCACAACCTTCTGTGCCTTACCGACATGAAATCGACGCAGTGCTCGGCGACGATTAATACCCTGCCAGCATCTGTTTGGACTCAACCGGATCATAATCCAATCCGGTTGAGTCCTTATTATTTTGCGGCCTATAGATTTCAATCGTCTACGTCCCGAGCTACAAACCTGCAACTTCACTGGAATCTCAAACAAGCACAGGCATAGCAGGCTGTTTTGAATGAGCGAAATTGCATAGTATATAATCGATAAGTTATAGATATATGCGCGATTCTACTATATCATACAATTGCAGCTCAGAATATAATCAAATGCAGTTCGCCAAAATAGAAATGATGTAAAGAAATAAATATAGACATCAAGTTACGGCTTGAACTTATGACGACATAGCTTCCGGCACAGTGAGAACATAGAGTGTATGCACTATCCAATGGTTTCATTGCCCAGCTATCGGTTCCGTACAAATTCGAGATTGACACGAGACTCAATGCTATTGAAGCGCATTTGTGAATGCTGTGGTTGCAGCATTGAATGTTGAGATCACCAATCATCTGCGTGAGAATGAGGAGAGATGAAAAATGTTCAAAAAACGAGGATTTACACTAATTGAACTGCTCGTTGTGATAGCGATAATCGCTATTCTAGCGGCTATTTTGTTTCCTGTATTTATTAAGGTAAAGAGAAAAGCGCAGGAGACATCATGCAAAAGCAATATGCACCAGATCGCAACGGCGTTTATGTTGTATGCCAATGACCATGACGGCTATATTCCGGATCAAACCTCGGTTATGGGTCCCAGTCAGTATTACGGGCCCGTATCTCTTCCAAACTCGATTGGGGATGCATGGCGTAGTGCGTATGCAAAGAGATGTAGAGGAAACGACGGCAAGACTCTTGCAGGCATGGCTCTTCCTTTGAAGAGATATATCAAAAGCGTCGATATTTTCAAATGCAGGACTCAGTATATCTATAGCAGTGTCCAGAAGAAGGCCTGTTCAAGCTATTACTTCAAACATGCTCTGATGCATTACGCAAGCTACTATAAGCATCCGGTAGGTATGTCTCAGGCAACGTTTCCTGCGCGTGTTTCCATGCTTTATGAGGAAGCCTGGCATGGCAACTACAAGAATCCCTGCGAGTTGGTCACTGTTTATGATGGACCCAGCAAACAGTTTAATGCGATATTTCTGGATGGCCACGTGGGTCGCATTTTCGTATATCGCACTGATGGTATGAATGGCGGCAACTACGACGCTAATTGGTATTTCGGAGGAGACATAGAAAAAACCGGCAATTTCGATATTACAAAAGGTGTGTTTGACCGTACGCGTTAGTCTTGAGATTATGGGCTCATAATATCATCTAATTAGGAGGTGCATTTAAAAGTAGAGTCAGATTGACGCAGAAAACATGACCATAGGAAAACGAAAGGAGAACACAATGAGAGAAGTAAACAGAGTTCTGCGCAATGCCCGTTTGGGTAGCAGCCGGAACATATTGGGGATGCTCTTAGTAAGTCTTTTCTTGACTTTGTTTTGTGTAGGCTCGTTGTTTGGGGCTACTCGAAACTTGATCCCAGATGCCAAGTTTATGACAATGCCTGTCGGCACTGTCGTAACAACTACCGCTGATACCTATGCTGTCGGTGACTGGAGGTTCGTCAATCCGGGTGGCACTGCCGGAGGTTTGACTGTTGTCCCAGGTGGTCGCGATGGAAGCGGCAGGGCAATCACTCTAAGCCGGACCAGCACAGACAATAGTGTAACTGTTGACCTGGATAACTCGCGTATTCCGGCTGTTGGGAAACATAAGTATGTTTTCACTTTTTGGGCAAAGACAAATTCTGGAACTGATCAAACGCTCTCGGGAATAGTTGCGGCATTCGATGGTGCTGCGTACCTTGGCAATGTGGGGGCAGAATCGTTCACACTGACTTCAAGCTGGGCCAAGTATTCGGTCGAGCTTACGGCACCTGATGACACGACAAATCTGAACCCTCAGCTTCAACTCGACACTGTCGGCAGCGTGGATATAGCCGACCTTTGCCTTGTGGATAAGGCCACTGATTTGAGTTTGAGCAGCGACGGAGGATTCGACTCCATTCCTTCCGGCACAAGCGTGACAGCCGAAGAAACAACTTCCGTCAGCGACTACTGGATATTCCAAAATGGGACTGGCGCTAACGGCAGTTTGAGCTTGATTACTCCCGGACGTGACGGGTCCGGCCAGGCCGTGAACTTCTCCAGGGGCACGACGACCGGATGGGTTGCACTAAACAATAAGCCCGATATTAGCGTAACGGCAGGCCAATCATATCGTTTTATGTTTTGGGCAAAATCAAGTGCCGGCACGCCGGTATTGAGTAAAGTTGCATCGTTTGACAGCAGCAGCTTGTACATCGAAAGTACTCTTGTTCGGGTAGTCAACACTTCCCCTGAATGGACTCAGTATTCCTATGTGTATACTGCACCGGCTAACTGCGCGTATGCGCAAATTCAGTTCATACTTAACCAAGATGACAGTAATTATGTTGGAAACATAGACGTCGACGATGTTTCGCTTGAGGCAATGTCTGCCTTGAGCAGTAATGTAATCCCGAATCCGGGGTTCGAGAATTTCCAAACCGGAACAACATGGTCGACCGAGGGTGTTTACACTGTGGACGAGTGGAGGTTCATCAACGCGGAGGGATCCGTTGCGAGCCTGAGTGCTGTTACTCCCGGGCATGATGGAAGCGGAAAGGCCTTGAAGTTTACAAGAACCTCGACCGGTGGTTATGCATGGATAGATAGGGATTTTGTTGATGGACGTCTTCCGGCGACGGCAGGACATAGATATCGATGCTCGTTCTGGACTCGGACAGATGAGTCGACAACGCAGACAGTCAGTATGGTTGTTCCGTGGTTCAGCGATGCCGGTTATCTTGGTACGCAGGACACCCTGAACGCTATTCCGACTTCGGAATGGACTCAGTATGCGATGGAGATTACTGCTCCTGCTAATGCCATAGAGATATCTCCTCAACTCCATGTCGTTAGTGCTGGGAGCGCCGAATTTGATGATGTCTGTATTGTAGACATAACTCCAAACAGCATCTCCGGCTCGGTGATAGACTCGCTGTCGGGACAGCCGTTACCCGGTGCTTCAATCTCAATGCAAAGTCTTCTCTGCAATGGCAACCTGATATCGAGTCCTGGCTTTGAAGACTGCACAGTCGGCAAGACCTATAGCAACGAAGGTTACAATTACTTTGATTCGTGGGCGTTTTATACCTACGGTTCCAGCGGTAGCGCAGCTGTCGTCAGCCCTGGACACAACGGGTCTGATGCAGCTGTTCAGATTACACGCACCTCAACCGCTCACGATGTGGGTCTTCGACAGGAATATAAAAACCTCGGTAGTTTGATTGCCGGGCACACTTATCGAATGAGTGTCTGGCTGCGCTCCGCTGATGCGGTCCCATCCCAGACGGGATTGACCGTAGATTCATATGATAGCTCGAATGCATGCACCACGTGGAGCTTCTCTTGCACACCCACATCTGCCTGGGCTCAGTATTCGGGTGAATTTGTTGTTCCAGCTACTGCCATATTATCAGAGTTGACCATTCGATATGCAGGTGTTGGCAGCGTACTTGTGGATGATGTGAGCATAAAGGAGACTTCAGCCACTACAACCGCCAATACGAATGGCGCATATACGCTGTTTGCTGTGCCGGGTGTTTTCACTATAGACGCTGCGGCAGATGGCTACGCTGCAATGGCAATAGACCCGCTTCCAGACGGTGGGGCTTCGTTGACCGGCAAAGATTTTGCCATGATGCCCACTGAGCGGTCTTGGAGCGTCCATGATACATTCTACAGGGTTGATAACACTAATCTGGGCACCACCGAAGACTCCAACGCGTTGCCTTGGATCAAAAACGGCAACGGATATGCAAGCATCTTCAACAACCAGATGTACTTGGATGAGACAGGTAGTGTCAACAATGGTGTGTGTCTGGGACGTGGCTTCAGGCCCACAGACTTTGATTTGTCAGTGGATATGACTATGGACGACTTTATAATCTCCGACTGGGTTGGTATCGCTTACAGGCAGGATGCAATAAGAGATGGCGGCGATGGTTATATTGTCCAGTGGTTCCCATGGTTGTCGAATATCGGACATGTGAGGCTGTGGTGCAACGGGCCTCAGGTTGGAAGCGATTATGATCTTGATTATCTGCTGCCGGATTTCCCGGAGAGTGGTAAAGTTACATTCAAGCTGAGCGTACATGGCGCTTCACATAAGCTCTGGATGAACGATACTTTAATCTTCGATATTACTGATAGCACGAAGACGACCGGTGGGTATATCGGACTCTATTCAGACCCAAGCAACAAAGTCTATTGGGACAATTTCAATGCTTCATGCGCAGCACCTACTGATGTTAACACCGTCATAGATGCGAAGGGAATGACGGATGGAACACTGGTCAGAATAGCCGAACCTCTTGTTGCAACAGTAGCGTCCACTGTATTCAGCGATGGAAGCTATTATGTTGAGAATGTGGATCGCGCTTATGGCATCAAGGTTCTTCACGGCTTTGCGGCAAGCGAAGGCAGTCGCATAACAGGTCTTGCCGGAACAATTAATACCGATAGCAATGGTGAGCGCTATATTGATGCATCCAATATGACTGTAACCTCGGGCGAACCTTTAGGTGCCCTTGGTATGGCTAATAAATCTGCCACTGAGTCTCTTGCTCAGAGCTTGCTCGTAAAGATATGGGGCAACGTGACTACGGTAGCCAATGATAAGAGCTATCTCTATATTGACGACGGCAGCGGCATCAGCGATGGCACTGTCAATGTCGGTATTCGCGTGGACAATTCCACCTCTAATGTGCAGAGAGTCGGCGCAATAGCGGTGGGCCAGTCAGTCGCAGTGACTGGCGTTATGGGACGTGCTACAGACGGCACAATAAAGATCAACGTGATCAGACCCAAATATTCACTGGATGTAGCCAATACAGTAACGAACACAGTGAATGTTACATCCGCCGATACAAGTTGGATACGTCAAACTGCTTCAGGAACTGGAACAGTTGCGTTCGCAACCGCTCCCGATTCCACTTATGGCACTGGGGCCGTATTGATGACAAATGCCGCCGATGGCAGCACTAGTGTCATCAACTTTAGGACCAATCTTTATGCTGGCGTTAAACTTGTAGACCTTAGCGAACTATCGGTAAGCAATTACATGACTTACTTTGATATTGCGAATCCTGAAGCCAGAGGTATTGGTGCTAGAATCAGCCTCGACCTGGACGGCGTTCTCGACACTGTGGAGGACATTATTACATGTGATCCATGGAATGATCGTCTTACTGGTGCCTGTGGCTATAGTCGCTGCGCATTGAACAAATGGGTGGCATTTGACGCGCTGAATGTTGGCAGATGGTATTCTGGTAGTGGATATGCCGGATCAAGCGATGCGGGTCCGTTTATCTCGATAGCTGATTACCTTGCCGTTTATCCTGATGCAAAGATCGCCTCTGTTTCCAACGGAGGACTCAGGTTCTTCATGGGTGGTTGCACACCGCATTGGGATAATGTTACTGGTTATCTCGACAATGTGCGCGTAGGAACAGTAGACGGCACGGCTGTTTATAACTTCGAATAGTAAGCGAGGTGGCCGGACATCGGAAGCTAAGCGGCTTCGCTGATTTAGTTTCTGAGTGTCAAGAATCTGCCGGGTCGGCTCTTCTGACCCGGCAGATTCTCATTTGCAGTGCTTATGCTTTTGTGACGTGTATCCGTGTCTGGAGGGGTATTCGTGAAATCACGTAACCATTACATCATTCGCATTTTAAGTCTTATGGCTGTGATTGTTGCTTTGAGTTCGATAGCACTTGTGTCCACCGCGCGAGCTGACAAGCCGGTCATATACCATCTGGATTTGCGCTATACAGAGGGTATAACTGCAGCCCAATGCTTCGATATTCGCTTGGTATCTGTGTGCATGCAGGGTCTTGTCAACCGTGAAGCTCCCAGATTATTCATCTCATTTATCAACGATGACACCAACTGGCTGAGGCGCATAACGGAACCCGGCGCGCTCTGCGACGGCTGGGAGGTGCGGGAGATAACCTACGCTCAGATGATTACCATGTTTCGCGGTTATATCAATGGTCTGATTTTGTTTGATTCGGGTACTTCAACCGGAGCGATATCCTCTAGTCTGGTCGCAGCCACTGTGGCAGGAGCCGATGGCGGAATTGCGATACGTAAAGATACAACTTCCACTATTTACAAATACTTGGTGAATACGCTGAGAATACCGGTTCTGAATGACCTTACGGGCAAGTTTACCGGTTCCGGTACAATATACCAGTCTACTACAGCATCCACTGGCAGTGCCAAGTGTGATGCCTATATATGGGCAAAAGAGCACTATATCAATACCGGCAAGTGTGATCCTAAACTTTTGTTTTACACACTGGATCTTTATGGTCTGAATATCGCAAATCGCAATCATACCCAGCTTCAGAATCTGGATTACGCCATAATGAGAAAGGGCTTCTGTTTCGAGCTCTCTCCTTGGGGCGATGAGATACCCGGCGATGACACATCGCAGCCTCAGGGAACAGATCTTGCAACATTCAAGGCTATTCTCGACGCATGTAATACTCAAACCGGTCAGACTGAGATGATTAAAGTCTGCGGCTTTCCAAACTGGCAGTACAAATACTCAAATGAAGGGACTCTTGGAGGATCGCATTTGCCGGGCGATACGGAGTGGGAATTCATAAAAATTTTGACTGCCTACAATTGTTATTGCGAAGCTGATGCGCCCGGCGTAAACTATACCGCCAATGCGTCATTTTATGCCGGACTTCTGCCGGAGTTCAATATGCGCCGCTATGTGCAGAATCCACCGCCCACATACAATGACATGGTTTCCCGCGGGCTGATAACAAGCACTGGCAGCGTGCCAAGCGGAAATTACGTGATGATAGGTATGGGCGACTACGATCAGGTATCGTGGGTTATGTATTGCCTGGCAAATGAAGGCGGTTTCTACAATGACACTGCTAATAAGAGTTCCGTCTATTGCAATTGGGGCGTCGATCCGAACGCGATAGACCGCGCATGTGTTGCATTCGATTATATGTACCGCAACAAGACTGACCATGACTTCTTTTTCGGTTGGGATTCGGGCGCGGGATATGTCAATCCTACACAATTGTATGGAACCAGGAGTCCGTCGGGTTATCCGAGTGGGATGCCTCTCTGGCAGAAGCATTGCTCGAAATATTATCGTGCACTTGATTACTCGATAACCGGCTGGATACTCAATGGCTCGTCGTCTATGACTACTGCGTGCTGCGCATATTATAACGAGTTCAGTGGAGATGGCATAGGTTTATGTTCACCGATAGGTTTTTCAACTCCCACGCTGAAAAACAACGTGCCCATCTGTTCCATCGGTAGTATTCCCAACTATTCTACAGGAGTTCATTTTCGCTGGGATCGCATTGTGGCGTCAACGGTAAGCAATCTCAAATCAATCGTGGACAGTTATGCATCATCCGGTAAGAATCACCGATTCTTGGACGCGTATACGTTCTATTATCTCTTGCGTTACTATTCGGGAGGCAATAACGATTACAGGGAAACCTGGGTTAATGACACAGCTCCCAGGCTTATGCAGGCAGGCAAAACGTATAGTTTCGAGGTCACGGTCAGAAATGATGGTTGGGACACATGGTCTGAGAGTTCATCATATCGCCTGGGCTGCGCAATGGTGTCATCCGGTGCAACTCCGAGTGATACTGACTACGATTCCAGAGGCCGGTTTAGCATACCCGGTAGCGGGTCTGTTTCTCCAGGCGAGAGCGTGACATTTACAGTCAGCCTGACCGCACCCGCCGCAGTTGGCACGTACGATCTGTACTGTGATATTGTTCGCGATGGTGTGACATGGTTCAGATACCAATACAATCTTGAATCGGTAAAGCCGATTAAGGTCGTGAGCGATCCATCCACGGTTGATACTGACGGTGACGGCACCCCCGATCTAGTCGAAGATGCAAACGGCACGTTTTTCTGGCATCCGGACGATAATTACGCGTTCGGTCCGGCGACTCCAGCCGCTCCGGCCGATACGGGCGCATACACTACGTCAACTTCTATCAGGTTTTCGTGGGACGCGGTACCCGACGCGATAGGATACTATTGTCAGATCGGTACGACTCCAGGTGGCAGCGACATATACAACGATTACCTTGGTAATTACTTATACAAAACCCTCGCGGGCACTGACGGACATACCTATTACTGCCGGATTCAGGCCATAAACAATACTGGTCATTTGAGCGCATGGTCCGCTAATAGCGATGGCATCGCTGTTGATATGTCTGTTCCATCTACTCCAGCCGCTCCCACAGATAGCGGCATGTATTCTGGCGCGTCCGTGACGTTCAACTGGACTGCCGCAACTGATTCGACCAGTGGTGTGGCTGGTTATTTCTGCCGGATAGGGACTACATCCGGCGGTAGTGACATTTACAGTGGATATGTGGGTAATGCTTTGACAAAGACGGTCATAGCGACAGCTGGCAAAACGCTGTATTGCAGCATATGCGCTAAAGACAATGCAGGTAATATGGGATCTTGGTCTTTATCAAGCGACGGAGTTACCGTAGTCTCCCATGAGAGTAATGATATTGCATCGCTTAAGAGTCATCCCGATGGAACCAGTGTCAAGGTTTACGGCAGTGTCGTGACCGCCGTATTTAATGGATTCTTTTATATTGAAGATGTTAACCGTATATCAGGCATCAAGGTTGTTAGCAATGCCACCGTTGCTGTCAATCAGGTGGTGGATGTCGATGGAACGATGGCTACGTCCGATTCCGAGAGATACATCAATGCCGCGACGGTGCAGGCCGGTGCGAACTCTTCGATAGCTCCCTGTACCTTGCAAAAACCTCATCCGAACAATTAGCCTAGCTTGTGAGGCAACAATCTGAGTAATCTATGGCAGCGTCCAAGTCAACAATACAGTGATTCGGCGCTGCCATAGCTTGCGTTACTTTTCGGTTGTACCCTGTGAGCCGTCTCTGCGCTAATATATCAGGCAGCTTTCGCCTGGTAGCTGTGATACAGTCCACCAAGAGCCGTGGTTTCTTAATCAATGAACCAGCAATCGACTGGCTGTGGTAGGCCGTGCGGACCTGTCGCCGGAAAAATGCCATTCGCGTAGGTGTGGTGCCTGGAACGTAATGGAGCAGAGGCTGGTGTCTGAGCAAGCCTTGTTACTGGGTAAGAAACCAAAAGTGACAGTTGAAAGGAAGTCCTTGAACACATCGATGTCTTCATCAACTGCCCCAAAGCAAAAACTCACTTCGTAGATCCGATATCGTGCGCCTGCAAGACTTGGGTCTAGCAAGCCGTTCTGGTGGGGATACATTTTGGCGGCAGACGATCCGGTAGCGGTGGATATTACCGTGGCCAGGCTGTTCTCTCTGGATTGGCAGAACATACGGATGCTAGCGAGAAACTTTGCGGGATAATATGGAGGTAAGCCAAGTGAAGTATCCCCGTTGTGAACTGCCGAAGTTCGTTAAGGTCAGACAGTACTTACCTGATGAGCATATAGACGACGTTCAGAATCATGTCGTTGAACAGTTTAAAAGCAGCAAAGTGCTGAGCCATTTATCGGAAGGAAAGAGGGTGGCGATATCGGTCGGTGACCGCGGCATTGGCCACTACCATGAGATCTTGCGCGGTATCATCGACGCAGTGAAAGATGTGGGCGCCGAACCTTTCCTTTTTAATGCAATAGGCAGCCACGGAGGAGCGACTGTGGAGGGCCAGCGGGAAGTGCTTACTCTCCATGGCATAACCGAGGAGAGCTTCGGAGTACCTGTTAAGGTTACTCTGGATACTGTTGCCTTGGGCAAAGCCGAAAATGGTGCAGAGGCTCATTTTAACAAAGATGCCTATGAAGCAGACGCCACCATTGTGGTCAGCCAGGAGGCTGTGCATCCCGTACTCACCGAAGATATCGCCTCGGGGCTAATGAAGATGGTGACTATCGGCTGCGGGGCTCAAGCCGGACCGGCATGGGCTCACTCTCATGGCCTTGCCGAGTCGGTCAGGCTGGTGCCGAAGGTTACGATCCCCAATTCCAACATCATTGCCGGCGTGGCAGTAGTAAGTAATGGCTACAACAAACCCCACACGATAGAAGTTGTCCCACCTGACAAGTTCGAGGAGACAGACAGACGGCTGCTCGTTCTTCAAAAGAGCCTAATGAAAATCATTCCATTCGATCATCTGCATGTGTTGGCAATTGACATGATCGGCAAGAGCATCGCAGGCTCCGGAATGGACCCAAACGTGATCGGTTTCTGGCGCATCAAGGGCGGGCCGCATACTCCTGATTTTCGCAGGATCGTGGTCTTCGATCTTACCAAAGAAAGCCTTGGGAATGGAATAGGCGTGGGGCTTGCGGACTTCACCACAAAGAAACTCGTCGGCAAGTTCGACTGGAACGCCTGCTACACCAATCTGCTGACAGGTCGTGACCCCAATGGCCGCCTGATCGAAGGACAGCTGCCTCTTGCCTTAGAGGATGATCGTGAGGCAATGGAGGTGGCGCTGTATTCCGCGCTTCCCGAAGGGTCGGACGAACCGCGAAGAATCGTGCGCATACACAACACCAGAAATCTGGATGTTATGTATGTCTCCGAAGCTCTCATACCCGAGGCTGTGCAAGATCCCAGCACTACGGTTCTGGATGAACCCCGCGAGATGCCGTTTGATGATAGTGGCAATGTCATATGGGAGGAGAACAATGACGCCGATCAAACAGCAGAAGACTAAGATAATACCACCAGCGCGCAAAGATGCCGCTCATACGAGGGTGGCTGGGCAGGAGATCATACATGAACACAGGCTTGAGATGGAACCGTATCCATCGCCCGCGACTGTAAAATCGATAAAGCTGCTTGAACAGGAACTCATCGGTAGTATAAGTGGCGAGGTGCGGTTTGATGACGGTAGCAGGGCGATGTACTCGACGGATGGCTCCAACTACCGGCAGGTGCCCATAGGAGTTGTTATTCCCAAAGATTTAGACGACGTTGTAAAGACGATAGCGGTATGCCATAAGTATGGGGTTTCCGTACTCTCGCGGGCCGGAGGGACGAGCCTCGCCGGGCAGTGCTGCAACACGGCGGTGGTCATTGATTTCTCGAAGTACCTGAACAACATCCTGGAACTGGACCCGCAGCGCAAAATCGCTCGGGTCCAACCGGGCATCATCCTTGATAGTCTGCGCAGTGCAGCCGAAACATATCACCTCACGTTTGCTCCCGACCCGGCCACTCATACGCACAACTGCATCGGTGGTATGATCGGCAACAACTCTTGCGGCATCCACTCGGTTATGGGCGGTAAGACAGTCGATAACATCGAGGAGCTTGATATACTCACATGCGATGGCGTAAGAATGAAAGTCGGGCCGACGAGCGATGCGGAACTTGAGTGTATTATCAGCGAGGGCGGGCGGAAGGGAGAGATATACGCCGGTCTAAAGTCTATCAGAGATAAGTATGCCGATCTCATTCGAGAGAAGTATCCGAATATACCTCGGCGAGTATCGGGTTACAACCTCGATCAACTGCTTCCTGAAAACGGCTTTAACGTTGCGCGGGCTCTAGTTGGTTCCGAGGGCACTTGCGTTGTTGTTTTGGAGGCGACATGCAGGCTGGTATACAGTCCGCCTGTCCGGTCGCTGCTTGTGTTGGGGTATCCGGATGTCTTCCAAGCTGGTGATCACGTTATGGAAGTCCTCGCGAGCGAGCCTATTGCACTTGAGGGTATAGACGATCGCTTGATCGCCGACATGAAGAAAAAAGGCCTGCATCCGGAGGATGTTGTCCTGCTCCCGGAAGGCAGCGGATGGCTGATGGTGGAGTTTGGAGGAGAGACTCGCGAAGAATCTGACGCTAAAGCAAGCAATCTCATGGAAGAGCTCAAGAAACAGCCGAATTCACCATCAATGAAGCTCTTTGACGACCGCAAGCAAGAAAAGATGCTCTGGACAATACGCGAGTCCGGGCTTGGCGCGACCGCTTTGGTACCGGGAGAAGACTTGACCTGGGAGGGCTGGGAAGATTCGGCAGTGCCCCCGGAGAAAGTTGGAAGCTACCTGCGTGACCTCCGCGGCCTGCTGGATAAGTTCGGCTACAAGTGTGACCTCTACGGCCACTTCGGTCAGGGCTGTATACACACACGCATAGATTTTGACTTCTTCACAGAGCATGGAGTAGAGACTTATCGCCGGTTCATGGACGAGGCAACTGACCTCGTGCTGCGCTACAGCGGTTCTCTTTCTGGCGAGCACGGAGACGGGCAATCGAGAGCCATGTTCCTGCCCAAAATGTTCGGCGATGAGCTGATTCAAGCATTCAGGGAGTTCAAAACGCTGTGGGACCCGGACTGGCGTATGAACCCCGGCAAGGTGGTCGATCCTTATCAAATCGATCAGAATCTGCGACTTGGCACTGGTTACGATCCACCTCAGTATGAGACTTATTTCAAGTACCCGGACGATAAATACTCATTCAGCCGTGCAACCCTGCGATGCGTTGGCGTGGGTAAATGCCGCAGGCTCGAACATGAGACTATGTGCCCGAGTTTTATGGTAACTCGGGAGGAGATGCATAGCACGCGTGGGCGGGCGAGGCTTCTCTTCGAGATGCTGGAAGGCGACCCGCTGAAGAACGGCTGGAGGAACCAGCACGTATGGGACGCGCTCGATCTGTGCCTCGCGTGCAAAGGTTGCAAGGGCGACTGCCCCGTGAATGTGGACATGGCCACCTATAAGGCGGAGTTCCTGGCTCACTATTACGAGGGCAGACTCTTTCCGCTAAGAGCGTATGTATTCGGTATGATTTTCAAATGGGCACGTTGGGCGGAACTGGCTCCGGGGGTTGCCAATTACTTTACACATGCGCCGATATTCGGCACTCTTTTTAAGAAGATGCTTGGCATGGCTCCCGAGCGAGAGATACCCTCGTTTGCGCCGGAGACTTTCAGGCAATGGTTTACACGCAGAGGCGAGCGCAATGTCGGGGCCTCGCGGATACTGTTCTGGCCGGATACATTCAATAACCACTTCTTCCCTGAGACCGCCAGGGCGGCCGTGGAAGTTCTCGAGGAGTTGGGGTTCAACGTTGCCATTCCTAAAAAGCACCTCTGCTGTGGTCGCCCGCTTTACGACTACGGCATGCTTGATCAGACCAAGAAACGGCTTCGGGAGATTATGGACACTCTCAAAGATGACATAAGGGATGGGGTCTTGCTCGTAGGCCTCGAACCGAGTTGTATTACAACTTTCCGCGACGAACTCATGGGCCTGTTTCCCAATGACGAGGATGCCTGGCGGCTGAACCAGCAATCGTATCTCCTGAGCGAGTTTCTTGACAAGTATGCAAAGCATATTGATCTTCCGAAACTTCCCCGCAAGGCCGTCGTTCACGCGCATTGCCACCACAAGACCGTGCTGAACCTTGAGGCCGAAGAGAATGTGCTGAAGCGGATGGGATTGTACTACGACATGCTGGACTCTGGCTGCTGTGGGATGGCGGGTGCATTCGGATACACTAAAGACCACTACGATGTGTCAATCGGGTGCGGTGAAAGAGTGCTGCTGCCCGCTGTCAGGGATCAGGATAAGAGCACTATTGTTCTCGCAAACGGGTTTAGTTGCCGGGAGCAGATACAGCAGACTACCGACCGCCGGGCTATGCACTTGGCACAGGTGATGAAGATGGCGATAGACTATCCTGACGGCAATATTGCAACCGATTACCCTGAAAAAGAGTATGTGCGGCATGGCAACCCATGTCCGCCCAGCTACAAATGGATCACGGCGGGGATCGTTGCCCTCGGCGGACTGGCGATCGGCGCCGGCATCAATCGGCTGCTCAACAAGAGGAGTAAGAAGCGAGGTTATGGTGTCTCTTAAAGATTGATTTGGCGATGATCAGCGTATATTTGGAGGGGTATCAATGGCGGTAAAAGACGTAGCGGATCAGTTGGTGGAGACCCTGATGGAATGGGGTGTGGATACGATATTCGGCTTGCCCGGCGACGGGATTAACGGGATAATCGAGGCGTTTCGGGAGAAAAACGACAAAGTTCGCTTTATCCAGGTGCGCCATGAGGAAGCGGCGGCGTTCATGGCGTGCGGATACGCGAAATACTCGGGCAAGCTGGGTTGCTGCCTCGCGACTTCCGGACCAGGGGCAATTCACCTGCTCAACGGCCTTTATGACGCGAAGATGGACCATGCTCCCGTCGTGGCGATCACGGGGATGACCTACCACGATCTCATAGGCCAGCAATACCAGCAGGATGTCAATACCGAGGCGTTGTTCCGTGATGTGGCGTGCTTTGACGAACGCATAATGGGGGCCGGTGATGTGCGGGCACTGACCAACCTCGCCTGCCGTGAAGCAATTTACAATCAGTGCGTTTCGCATATCACGTTCCCGGTTGACTTGCAGGTCGAGTCAACTAAGAACGGTCGTAGTGAGCGCAATGTGCCGGGGCATACTTCGGCTGCGCAGCCCTGCCCGAAACAGATTCCTTGCCAGGAAGACCTTCTGCATGCCGCGCATATTCTCAACAATGCCAAGAAGCCGGTCATCCTCTGTGGCGCGGGCGCACTCGGAGCAAGGGACGAGCTCATCGATGTAGCGGAAATCATAGGCGCGCCAGTCATAAAGGCCCTTTTGGGAAAGGCTGTGATTCCAGATGCACATCCGCTCTCGCTTGGCGGGCTCGGGTTTCTGGGCACAGCGCCGGCGGAAGATGCTATGAGCAAATGCGATGTGCTGCTTATGGTGGGGACTTCATTCCCTTATCTGGAATACATGCCAAAGCCCGATCAGGCAATCGGGATTCAGATCGAGCATAATCCCGGTAGAATGGGCCTGCGGTATCCCGTTGAGGTCGGGCTGCTCGGCGACTCCAAAATGACCCTGCAAATGCTCCGACCCATGCTGAACCGCAAGAAAGACCGCCGTTTCCTGAAATCGCTTCAGGAGGCAATGAAAGACTGGTGGGAGTTGATGGAGGACAGGGAAACCCGCAAGGACGTCCCCATGAAGCCGCAGGTTGTGGCGCGGGCGATCTCTGACATTGCCGATGACAACGCTATCATCTCCACCGACTCCGGCACAATCACGACTTGGATTGCTCGGCATCACAAGATCAAGAATGACCAGATGTTCTCCTGCTCCGGCAATCTTGCAACAATGGCCCCGGCTCTGCCATATGCTATTGCCGCAAAGGTTGCGCACCCTGATAGGCAGTCGATTGCATTTGTCGGTGATGGCGGGCTCACTATGCTGATGGGAGAGCTTGCGACGGCGGTCAAGTATAGCCTGCCGGTTAAGATTGTGGTAATCAAGAACAACGTTCTGGGCCAGATCAAGTGGGAGCAGATAGTCTTCCTCGGTAACCCGGAATATGTGGTGGAACTCCAGCCCATAGACTTCGTGAAAGTCGCTGAAGCTTGCGGAGCCATAGGATACCGTGTGGACCGACCGGAAGATGTCTATGATACCTTAAAGCGCGCATTCGAATCGGATAGGCCGGCGCTTGTGGAGGCGGTGGTGGACCCCAATGAACCTCCGATGCCACCGAAGATCAAGCTGAAGCAAGCTGCCAGATTCAGTGAGGCTTTGTTGCGTGGACAACCCGAGGGACCTCGTATCGCGCTGACACTATTTAGAGACAAAGTAGATGAGCTGATTCGGTAGAGGCCGAGCATATCACGGACCTGCTTAGCTGATAGAGCAGGTCCGTGTTTCATTTGGAGTCACTCTAGATCGGAACTCGGGCACCCCTTTTACTTGAGTCTTCGATCCGAAGAGCGAGCCCGCCAGTTCGCCTTCCCTTTCTCTGTTGTCGCCGCCGCTAGTAGAAATGTAAAGCTGCGAATAATCCGCGCCGCCGAAGGTAATGCTGGAGACTTTTGTCACGGGAAGCCCTATCCTGCCGATTTCTCTGCCACCCGGAGAATACCTGACAACACAGCCGCCGTCCCAGTGTGCGGACCACACGCACCCTTCAGCGTCCACCGTCAGCCCGTCCGGTATCCCATCTTCATCCGGCACTCGAACAAACACGGACTGGTTTGATATTGAGCCAGTGGTTCGGTCATAATTGAATAGATAAATGCTGTGCGCCAGCGTGTCCGTGAAATACATGCCCTTACGATCAGGCGTGAAGCCCATGCCGTTAGGCTCTTCGAGGTCATCCAACAACAAGTGCAGTGAGCAGTCAGTATCTAACCTATAGAGCTGTCCTTTATGGTGATTGCCGGCTTTCATCCCAACGAATACCCGACCCGCAGGATCAGCTATGGTATCGTTAAAGATTGTGTCTTGTGAACCGGGCACTGAATCGAGAAGAGTAGAAATTGCGCCGGACTTCCAGAGGGCAATCTCCCCTGCGTGCATAAACAAAAGCAGCGACCCATCTGTCTGGATTGTAAATCCACTTATCGGCTTTCCTTCGTAAGCCAGGCTGCAAGATTCGGATATCGGGTTGTAAGTGTAGATGCGTCCTCGCGGAATGTCCACCCAATAGAGTAGATTATCATCGGGATGCCAAAGCGGCGCCTCTCCGATCTGGCAGGCGACGTCGACTAAGAGATCGGCTTTTGCGTTCACCACGGCTATACCTCCTCGAAACGGTAAATGACGTATGTGCGCTTACCTATCCTCACGGCGAGTCTCTGAAGGTCCGAACCTTTATTCGTGCCCAAATCTTGCCATTCACGGTGGTGGCTTGCAAGAGCATGCACTCGATATTGCTTTCCTGAACTCAGCGAATGGTGCGCAAGGAATGGTCCCATAACAGGCTTGTTGAGGCTGCTTCCAAAGCACAAGAGAGTCTCTTTGTTTTTTCGGAATGCCGAGCATGTGATGCCGGTAGTAATTGCTTCTGGGGCGTGCTCCAACTCCTCATCGTAAATGTGCAGTTCGAACTTTCCGTCGAGTGAGTTGGCCGAGAAGACATGAATGCTGCCGGCGTGACGCGCTAGGAACAGCGATATGCTGCCATCGCGGTATTTTACATCATGCACGCGCAGCCACTGCCAGTCTAAAGGTATGTTGGGCTGCAAGTCAATCCCATCGGTTCTGAATTTTAACCCGGCCAACCCCTCTATCGCTGCCCAAAGAAACCTCGGCGAATCCCACGGAGAAAGCCGCATTCCACGGTTAACAAGCGTCTGGCCGTCCGACCATTCGCTGAACTGCCCCGGCACAGTGTTATACGCTTTGGGATCCAATATATAATGAGAATAGGCCCTACTCAGCGAGTTTGCCATGATCTCCGGGTCTGAACCCGCGGCTGCCATAGCATACCACCATGTGACTCCCTGCCAGACTCCTCCCATGCATCCGGATTCAAAAGATGGGTCATATTCCGGGTCATCCGACGGCAATACCCTTATACCGGCATCGGTCATGAAGTCAGCCTCGGCTAACCGCGCAATCACGTTATCCGCTGTGCTCTCGTTTGCTACCCCGCAGATCAGCGGAAAAACCAGATCGCATGTTGTCTGTGTATAGGTATTTCCTTCATGGGATATGTTGAGCACGTAGAGGCCATTATCCGGGTTCACCAGATGCTTGTTTATTCGAGCGCGGAGTGCATCAGCTTCTTCTTTGTAACGCTTAGCGTCCTCTTTCTTGCTCGCCATCTCAGCCAGGTTGCTGAGGGAGCGCAGAGCAGCAAAGCACTCGGAATTGATCTCGGTGACTACCCCGGAGATAGACTGGTTTTGAAGCACGTTTCGCCAGCCACAGATCGCCTTGGACCCCAAACCTATGGCATTGCACTTTACCAATCCATTCTCATTCATCTGTCCCAGGATCAGCTCTCCTGCCTTTTTCGCTGATTCGTAGAGCTTCTCCAAGCACTGCCAATGCGCAGTGCATTTTATGTGGTGCTCCACAGCCATGATGAATAATGCAGTGGCGTCGTTGATATTGAATCCGAAGTCTTCGGTTTCACCGGTATTACCGTCGATATATTCCGGTATCAGCCCGTCTGCTCGCTGGAATCGAGACAGAATGGAGAGCATGGAGCAACTCCATTCAGGCTCTATGAAATCGCAGCCGTGCACGTACCAGCATGTATCCCGCCCGACTATATGGCTGGAGTTTCCGGGGTCATTCGTGGAGGCCGTGCCAATTTCGTAGTGACATACGGGACGTATCAAGCACGATTTAGCCCACTGAACGCCATGGGTGAGCATATCATCCGGCATCTCGATCACTGATTTGGCTAGCTGCGAGCTATAGTAACTTATGGTTTTCTTCAAAGCATCTTCTTCGCCTTTTGCCCGGTCAAATTCATCCAAAGCTTTGCTTTTGCCATCGTGTGAAAATGCGGCAATGACTCTAACCTTCTGATGCGCGCCGGGATAAAGGAGCAGGTTGAACTGGAGTGCTCCCGTGAGATTACCCGTATCTGATGTCTCATCAGGCAATGGGTGCTTGGGGTGATACGCGGCGTCCTTGTCATTTGTTGCCCAGTAGTGTTTCGGCTTGTCCATGCTCCCGAACACACGCACCATATCCTGGCTCGTCTCGTTCCAGGTAATTATGGCATTTCGCGATTTATCAAACTGTGCGTGCATATCGATAGGTGTGTGGCCGCGCAGGCTAAGGGAAGCAACAACCACGATCTCTATGGGATGCGGTGTCCGGTTCCATAACGATACCACCTCAAGTGCTGCCGCGGGATCATCCAATCCATCTGTGCGTGGGACAAAAAATGTCTCCAGTACATGCAGCCCGTCTCCCACCACAAATTCCCTTTGCTGATAAGCGGGATGTAGATGAATTGCTCCGACAGCTGAAGGCATTGCACGGTTCAGACTCTTGTGCTGACTATCAGCAAGTTCATGTTGGCCGTATACTGATAGATCGCTGAACGGTAAAAGATAAGTGATTGACATGCCGCCGACTACTCGTCTTGCAGCCTTGATGCTGTAGAGGTTCAGCATGTCTCCGTTCCCTTTTGTCTCAGCCCACACGCGGGAGTTTCCAAGCGATGATCCTTGACCGAGTTGATCGTCCGGCAAATGGTAGACATATATGCCGTTGTCACGAGAAATGGTCACTTTCTCGGACACTGTGTAATGCGGCTCCGCAACGCCGGCCGGACGCGATTCGGAATCATCGAGCTTCTCTACAAGCGCTTCGCTCCAATCGAGGATTATCCCACTCATCTACTTACTTGCTCCAGGAAAAGAATGCCGGCTAATCACAAGCAGCAGCTTACCTGCCTCCACCTCGCGCCTAACCGGTTGTGTCTGAACCGTCGGCCTTTTTGGTTTACCCTAGGCATTCCCGCATGGAAACTCACCCTTACCACCGTGCGGGTTTGTGCAAGACTATTCCGCGGCCCCAGTATTGCAGGCACGCAAGGAGTGGTATATTATTGAATGCAGCCTGGTCAACATTATTCACCGGTCGAGGAGGATAAGTAGGGCTTGTTCCGGTCCTGAGCTAGAAAAGTTCGATATGAGTCCAGCCAGGGGAGCCAATGATCAAATCGAACGGAATGATTGGCAGGAGATGGTGATCGGGCGCACTCAGCAAGTAGTATAGATTTTACCGAATTATCGTGAAGAAGCGGCTATAAACCTTGCAGGCGATATGTTGTGGGGGTTATTCCGGTCAACGCACGAAATACTCTGCAAAAATAAGCCGTATCTGAAAATCCGCAGTTTGACGAAATCTCTTTCATTGGCATATCGTAGTTTTTGAGCAAGAACTTGGCTCTTTCTATACGAACCAGATTGATATAGTCTGAAAAGTGCATGTGACCTTCGTCGTGAAACAGCCGCGAGATATGACACGGATGCAGCCCGAAGTGTTCGGCAACTGAGTCTCGTGTGATCTGTTGCTGATAATTTTCCTGTACATACAGGCAGATTGCATCATAGGTATGTCCCGCTCTCTTGGGCTGCGAGGCCTCAGGTTTTTTGAGGATCAGTGCGCATGAGTGAAGCAACGCTCCGGCAAGCAGTGGCCCGATGGACTCGCGGGCAAAGGGATCATTCAGGCTTATAAGAGTGTCGAGTATATTGGCCGGCAGGCTATCTCGGGATATCGGCACGCTGCATTTTATCGCACCCTCCGGATCGTCTGTGACGCCATCGTGAGTGACGAGACTAAAGCCGATCTGCTTCTTTCCGAAGAGAATCGTAAGCACGCTCACGGCCTGAGTCCATCTCGGCCTGTCCCAGCAGTGTCTTCCCACAAACACTCCATCGCCTGGAACGCAATCGACCTGCCTGGTCTTCCAACTGCGAGCGATCTCCACCGGATATACACCCGAAATAGGTATTGCCAGTCTGGGAAAAGGCGTCACATAAGCAAGCGGTGGTGGGGCAAGAGAACTATCTGCGAAATGCAGACACTTTATCGGATGGATCTCCAGCAAGTCGTGCAGCGATTGTTTAATAATCTCAGGTGTATTCATCCGACGTCACAATAATCCAACAAATGCAATCCAGCGCTATTGACGATAGTCCGCCAAGCATGTGATCATAATTATAGCATACAATCTATAGTGTTTCGATACGACACTGGCTGTTGATCGAGCAGAGGCAAATATGAGGCTGTTTGCCTCCCGCTCTCAACTGCATTTCAAAGAGAGGCGAAGTATGTCCAACGAAGGCATAGTAGAGAATCTGAAGAAGTTAAGACAATATCTTTTGACCGGTGTGTCTCACGCCATTCCGTTTGTGGCATGCGGCGGTATTATGATCGCATTTGCGATAGCATTTGCCCCGATGACTTCATCCGGACCGGACTTTTCGCACTCGCCCAAGCTAAAACTCATACTCGACATAGGCAGCGCGGCGTTTGCTTTATTGCTGCCCATATTGGCCGGTTATATTTCATATGCCATTGCCAACAGACCGGGACTTGTAGCCGGGTTTGTGGGAGGTTACCTGGCGAGCGAAGTCAAAGCGGGATTTCTAGGCGCGCTGGTGGCAGGCCTGATCGCGGGTTATTCGGTAAATCTCATTAAGAAACTGCCCGTGCCCAAGTATATAAAACCTATCATGCCAATATTGATCATTCCGATATTGTCGTCGCTGGTCATCGGCGTGCTGATGTTGAAAGTGTTGGGAATTCCAATTGCGAACCTGATGACATTCCTCGCTGAGTGGCTCAAACAAATGGGTACCGGCAATGCCGTGTTGCTGGCGATGATCCTTGGAGCGATGATCGCATTCGATATGGGCGGACCGATCAACAAGGCTGCGTTTTTCTTCGGAGCTGCGATGATTAAAGAGGGCAATTATGCCGTGATGGGGGCCTGCGCCGCCGCCATATGCACCCCTCCGCTCGGACTTGGACTGGCTACGCTGATCAACAAGCCCCTATGGAGCGAGGAAGAACACGAGGCCGGTGTGGCGAGTCTGGCGATGGGTTTGATTGGCATCACGGAAGGTGCGATTCCATTTGCGGCATCCGACCCGTTCAGGGTAATTCCATGCATTATGTGCGGGTCGATGGTCGCATCTGTGATTGCGATGCTGGGTGGAGCTGGTGACCACGCACCTCACGGTGGGCCTATCGTGATCCCGGTGGTGGATCATCGCCTGGCCTATGTTGTTGCAATTATCGCAGGCACTCTGGTAACCACACTGCTCATCAATACACTGAAGACTCTTGCCAACCGCAAGAAGCCGTCGGTTGATATTGAAGCCTAACAATTATTCTTAGATGGAGGATATGTAATGAATATAGTGGCAGTAACGGCATGTCCGACGGGCATTGCTCACACATATATGGCCGCTGCTCAGCTTGAAAAGATCGGTAAAGAACTTGGCCATAAGATCAAAGTTGAGACGCAGGGTGCGATGGGTATCGAAAACGAGCTTACCGTAACAGATATTAAAAACGCCGATGTTGCTATCTTCGCGGTAGATATAGAAGTTGAGGAACGACAGAGATTCAACGGAATCAAGATCGTAGAAGTTCCGGTTCAACTCGCTCTGAAAGACCCAAAGTCGATTTTCGCAAAGTTGGCTGATTAGTTTATGCCGCTGGAATATACATTTATTTGTCCGTTGCCAAACGGCATGCACGCGCGTCCGGCGAGTCTTTTTGCTGAGATAGTCGCGGCTTTCAAGTCGAGTGTAAGTTTGATAAACGAACGCACCGGCAACAAGGCCGATGCCGCGAGCGTGCTTGATCTGATAAGCGTCGACATCAGAAATAACGATCGCTGCCGGATTATTTTTTCGGGCGATGATGAAAAGACTGCGTACTCATCAGTGGTTAAGTTTATCGAGAACGTGCTTCCCGGTTGCGATGAACCTCTTCCAAAGCCTCAATCACAGGGTAATGTAAAGATGCCGAGGCTGCTTGATGGCCTGGATGTCACCTGCTTGCCGGGTAATATAGCATGCGGTGGGATAGGCATTGGCAGAGTGGTTTCGATTAACGGCTTTACCCTGCAAGCAGATTCAACAGAGACTGCAAAAGATCCTATCGCTGAGCGAAAGAAGCTGAAATCGGCTATAAATGCCGTCCGCTCCGATATGGAGTCAATGATTGCCGGTAAACTCAGCAGCGTCGAGGCAGACGTGCTGCGTGCGCATCTCTCCTTAATAAATGACGCCGCGCTCGTTAGGGAGATAGTCGGCCTGATCGACAGTGGGCGGACGGGAGGCCAGGCTGTTGTTAACGCAATTGAAAAGTTCGCGGAAAAGCTTGAGAACACCGGCAGTGAATACATGCGCGAACGCGCAATCGACCTTCGTGATATAGGCATTCAGCTTCTGGAACGCATGAACATCGGCGTGATAAAACAACGCGAAGTCGTGCTGACCGAACCTTCAATCGTGGTCGCGTCAAGTCTCGCTCCAAGACAGTTGCTCTCGCTTGATCGCAAGTTATTATGCGGACTCATTCTCAAACAAGCCGGAGCAACCTCACACGCGGTGATTCTCGCGCGTTCGTTTGGCATTCCCACTGTGACCGGAATTGCTGATGCCTGCACGAAGGCGGGCGAGGTTGTTGTGGATGCCGAACGCGGAATGGTGCTTTTCCCCGTATCGGATGAGGTTCGCCGCTTTTACGAACGGGAAATCGAAAGACAGGCGCTGAGGCATGCGCATCTCACCAAGTTCAATGACGTTCCGGTTGTGACATGCGACGGCGTACGATTAGAGATTGCCGCTAACATCGCGACAGGCTCTGAAGTAGAAGCCACAATTGCAAACGGAGCGGAAGGAATTGGTCTGTTTCGTACGGAAATGCTTTTTTCCGAAAGACCCAGCCCACCTTCTGAGGACGAACAGTTTGAGATATACGCGCATGTCGCGCGGACGATGGGAGAACGGCCCGTTATAATAAGGACGCTTGATGCCGGCGGCGACAAGCCGTTGCCTTATCTGAACCAGACCGTCGAAGAAAATCCATTTCTGGGCTGCCGCGGAATCAGGCTGTATCGCAACAATATTGAGCTTATCACAAATCAAATCCGCGCAATAGTGAGAGCCTCGGCGTTCGGACATGTAAAAGTGATGGCTCCGATGGTCTGCTCCATTGACGAGGCCAGGTGGTTTTTGGAGTTGGTTCGCAGTGTTCAGGCGGACTTCGGGGAGACCGGCGTCGAGTATGGCCGCGAAATGCAAATTGGGATAATGATCGAGGTTCCATCCGCGGCGATGATGATAGACAAGCTATGTGATGTGGTCGATTTTTTCAGCATCGGAACTAACGACCTCTGCCAGTATCTGCTGGCGGTCGAGCGAGGAAACCCCAAGGTTTCGTCTATCTACAACGAGAGGCATCCGGCGTTCGTTCGACTGCTCAAATCAATCGCAGACTGCGCGCGAAGCCGCGGTAAATGGGTCGGAATGTGCGGAGAAATGGCTGGAAAGGTCGAAAATCTGCCGCTTTTGGTCGGTTTGGGGCTAAATGAGATCAGTTTATCCGCTCCCAACATCGCCGCCATCCGCAACGCTGTTTCCTCGCTGGACACAGGCAGGTGCCGTCAGATTGTGGAATCGGCCATAGACTGCCGGGATGCGTCTGAAGTCGATTTACTTCTGAACGAATTCGTCGTAAAACTTGCTGGTCAGCCGCTTTTGGATGCGAATCTCATAATCACCCAGTCAAACAGCCGCACTAAAGCCGAAGTGATCAAGGAACTCGTCGATCTGCTGTATGTCGCTAGGCGAACCGACAGTTGCGACGAGGTCGAAGAAGCCATCTGGGCCAGGGAAACCGTATACTCCACCGGGCTGGGCCACGGTTTCGCGATTCCTCACTGCAAAACAGATAACCTTAAAGCAAACTCGCTCGCCGTATTGAAACTTGCCCACCCAATAGAGTGGGGATCGATAGACGACAAACCGGTGAGCTTTGTGATACTGCTTG
The DNA here is from genome assembly GCA_021373255.1 of bacterium. Taxonomy (GTDB): domain Bacteria; phylum Armatimonadota; class UBA5829; order UBA5829; family UBA5829; genus UBA5829. The sequence goes on along the minus strand of JAJFTD010000168.1, from coordinate 10,503 downwards.
CTATCCGCGAATCGGATAGAGACAATTCGCACATGCGTATTTTCTCTATCCTTGCCAGAAAGTTGATGGACGAAGATTTCAGGCAGCTTCTATCCACCGCAAAAAACAGCAATGAGATACTCTTGCGTTTATCATCCGAACTGACCTAGAGGACATAACCAATGAAGTATATACGTAACCTGGCGATAATTGCCGTCTTGCTGCAGATGTGCGTTGGCGCAATCGCATCTGACAAGAAACAGCCTGCGGTCGATCTTTCTACAGGGCACACGCTCTATATGGTCGGATACTCTCATCTGGATACCCAATGGCGCTGGAACTATGTGGACGTCCTGCGCGAGTATATTCCAAGTACCATGCGCAAAAACTTCAGCCTGTTTGAGAAATATCCGGACTATATCTTCAATTTCAGCGGCGCAAATCGCTATCGGATGATAAAAGAATACTATCCAGCGGACTACGAGAAAGTAAAGCATTATATCTCGTCAGGTCAGTGGTTCCCCTGCGGTTCGTCGATGGAAGAGTGCGACGTGCTAATACCATCACCTGAATCGATCATTCGCCAGGTGCTATACGGCAATTATTACTTCCGAAAAGAGTTTGGCAAAGCCAGTAATGAGTTTATTGTACCGGATTGCTTCGGGTTTCCGGCTTCGCTGCCGGATATCTTATCCTATTGCGGCATTACGGGGTTCTCGACTCAAAAACTCACCTGGGGATCGGCTGTAGGGATTCCTTTTAACGTCGGGATGTGGGAAGGTCTTAACGGCTCATCGGTGATTGCCGCGCTCAATCCGGGGCATTACGGACAGAGTGTCAAACTTGATCTTTCCAAAGACAACTACTGGTTCAAGCGCATAGACGAGAACGGCAAGTCGAGCGGTATCTTTGCCGATTATAATTATTACGGTAATGAAGGCGACATGGGCGGCGCGCCAAGTGAAAACTCGGTAAAATGGATTGAAACCACAGTCAAAAGTGGCGGGCAGGTTAAAGTCATTTCGTCCAGAGCAGACCAGATGTTTCTGGACATAGGCAGCAAAACCGATAAGCTCCCGCGCTATAAAGGCGATCTGCTTCTTGTTCAGCACTCGGCCGGTTCGATAACTTCCCAGGCATATATGAAACATTGGAACCGCGAAAACGAGATCTTGGCAGACAGCGCGGAGAGAGCATCGGTTGCCGCGAACTGGCTCGGTGGTCTCGCTTACCAGCAGAAAAAACTCAACGACGCCTGGACTCTGGTGATGGGCGGTCAGTTCCACGACATATTGCCCGGGACTGCTCAGCCCAAGGCCTATGAGTTTTCCTGGAATGACGAAATCCTGGCTATGAACCAATTCTCAAACGTACGCGATCAGGCGGTCGAATCGATCTCATCAGGATTGGACACCAGCGCAGAGGGTCGTGCCGTGGTGGTGTATAATCCGCTGAGCATCGACCGCGAGGATGTTGTAGAGACAACGGTTAAACTCAGCGGATCGCCGGGATCTGTGAATGTGGTCGGACCGGACGACAAGGTCACGCCATCACAGGTAATTGGGTGCGACGGTGACAATCTGAAAGTGATTTTTGTGGCGAAAGCGCCGTCAGTTGGATTTGCCGTATATGACATTCGTCCTGCAAAGGCTCCCGACAGTGCTTTGACTGATCTTTCCATAACAAAAACGTCACTTGAGAACTCGCGATATCGCGTGAGTCTGGATAACAATGGAGACATCGGCAGCATCTACGACAAGTTCGCAGGCCGCGAGATGCTCTCTTCGCCGATACGGCTGGCGTTCACAACTGATTCTCCGCGCGAATGGTCTGCATGGAATATCGACTGGGAAGACCAGAGCGCTTTGCCGCGTGATTATGTCGGTGGGCCTGCGGAAGTCCGGGTTGTCGAAAACGGCCCGGTGAGAGTGGCTCTTGAGGTGGAATGCGAAACTGAGGAGTCGAAATTCATCCAGACAATCAGCCTTTCCACAGGCAGCACAGGCAATCGTGTAGAAATATCCGATTCCATCGACTGGCGCAGCAAGGAAGCAAACCTGAAAGCAGTCTTTCCTCTGACTGTTTCAAATCCACTCGCTACATACAACTGGGAGATCGGCACGATCCAGCGCAGCAACAACGACCCGAAAAAATATGAAGTGCCGTCACATCAATGGTTTGACCTGACAGATACTAAGGGCGACTACGGAGTTACGGTGCTTTCTCCGTTCAAATATGGCTCGGATAAACCCAACGACTCGACTTTGAGGCTTACTCTGCTGCGTACTCCTGGAGTAACTGACTGCTATTACGATCAGGCTACTCAAGACTGGGGTCATCACGACATAAGCTACGCGCTCGTAGGGCACAAAAACGATTGGCGCGACGCTATGTCCGACTGGCAGGCTCTGCGATTCGAGCAGCCTATGGTCACGTTCGGAGCGGCTTCTCATCCCGGCAAGCTGGGTAAATCGGTGTCGTTTCTCAGCGTGAGCGACCCAAATATCAAAGTTATGGCTGTTAAGAAAGCTGAGGACAGTGATGAAATTGTGGTAAGAGCGGTCGAGACATCCGGCAAGTCCGCAAGCGGCGTGAAAATTACGTTTGCTGGAAAGATAATCGCGGCCCGAGAAGTCAACGGCCAGGAACAGCAGATCGGCAGCGCGAATGTCGTGAACAACAAATTGGTAACCGACTTCAAAGCAAACGAGCTGCGGTCTTTTGCCGTAAAGCTCGACCAGCCAAATCATATGTTACAGAGGTTGATATGTCAGAGTGTAGCTATTCCGTATAACAGGCGCGTGACATCTCGCGATGGCGAAAAACCGTCCAGCGGGTTCGACACCGATAATCGATGTATTGCTGCCGAGATGCTGCCCGAAACGATAACTGACGGCGCGGTGACGTTTAAACTACAGCACATTAATGACGGCAAACCCAACTCCGTCACCTGCAATGGCCAGACAATAGCTCTTCCCGAAGGTGATTTTACAAAAATAGCTATACTTGCCGCCGGATCCGAAGGCGACCAGCCGGCTGTCTTTGACGTTGATGGCAAGAAGACAAGTCTTACCATTCAAGACTGGGGCGGATACATAGGTCAGTGGGATTCTAGAATATGGAAAGGTGCTCTGAATGATTACACTCCCGCGCCGGATATCGAAAAAATCGTTCCGTCTTATATAAAGCAAGCGCCGGTGGCGTGGTTCAGTTCCCACAGGCACAATGCCAACGGCGAAAATGAACTGTATAGCTATTCGTATCTGTATACATTCTATATCGACGTGTCCAAAGGTGCCCGAAATCTAGCGCTGCCGGACAACGCCAGAATACATATATTAGCATTGTCGATGTGTAAAGATTGATTACTTATGGTCTATATTGCAGACAAATACAGTGTGACACCTCCACACGATGTCTCACTACAAATTCCACGCGGCTATAGTAATACGCTGTTTGCTTTACTCCACTAAATCAGTTATCCCTTCTGGCCTCGTCTCTACTTCGGTAGAGCCGATTGTGGGCCCGCTCGGTATGATGCTTCCAAAGAAGTCTCTGCAACTGCATTGTTCCAGCAGTCACCCTTGCGGCTCATTTTTAAGCCGCCTGTTCTCTCGACGAAGACGAATCAACTCCTCATGCTCATCAGGGCTAACCCTCGAGCCATCGCTCTTCGCCCCGTTCAGCCAACTTTACGCTTCCAACTTGAACTCATTCGTAAACTTCCTTCGATTCATCTGACACCTCATCTCTATTATAATACTTGCTAACAAGGTGTCCGATAAACCGGATACACATCATTCAGAGATGGATTGCTGGAATCAGATGAGCTTATGAAAGCCCCGGTTATCACTGTGCCGAACTCTCGGGGATGTTAGCCCGGCGATTTGTTTTTGATAGCCTAAGCTCTCTCAACCGTATTCGCATGGCGGTTACGCTGACCTCGAACATATTCGCCAGCAGCGCTGTCTTGTCATACCGTCCATGCTTCACTTCGGCTGCTTTCTTGCGAATGAGTGTGGCCGGCATTAGAATTTCGGCAGCGAATCGATCACACAAATCCTCGGAATGGTCGCGCTTGCCGGTATTGATCTGGAACGCATTCTTTGGTGAGTGTCGCCCTATGTTGAGAATATGATGGGCTAATTCATGGGCTGTTGTCCATCGCTGTCGTTCGGGGCAATCACCGGCATTCAGGAGAATATGGGCCCCCGAGTCGGTGTGCAGGTATAGACCCGCTACATTCCTCGGCAATGGCCTAATCTCTACCTCCACGCCCAACCATTCAGCCAGCCAGTTAATATCGAGGGGTGGTTCAATCTGCCTTGGTATCAGGCGTATTGTGTAGGCCGGGTCCATTCCACTCACTGGCTGCGCTTTCGGTCTCGCTCCGAGACTTCGGTCACGACGTTCATGATCTCATCCATATCGTCCTGTGAAAGGCCCGGAATGCTGCGCAGGGCAACCTCGACGGTCTCAACCAGATCTCTTGATGCAGGTTCTTTTCGCCCGGCGGCAACCAACAGCGCATCGGCGTTGCCGTTGACCGCGACCGCAAAGTCTTCGAGCAAATCATCTGATATAACACGCCCCAGGTTCAATAACTGGCGTAACCATTCTGGGCTGATGTTGCTTCGTCGAGCAACTTCCTCGCGCGTCAAGCCCGAAATTTCCAGCATTTCCTTGGCAAGCCGTGCCAGTTCCGGTTCATATCTAGTTTGTCGTCTACCTCTGGATTTGTCCGTCATGGTCACCACACAACAGTTATTCTAATCAGCATTATAACTGTGAGCCAGGATGTATGCAAATTTGCCATCATAATTCTACAAGAACAACTTGACAACCACTACTATAGTAGTGGTATGCTGTGTTGCATACCCACTATTGTTGTTGTGGAGTACATAAAAGGCAAGCACTGATAAACAAGAGGTCGATTCAAATGTCTGAAAAGTTTTGGATTTTGGAATTATCCGGCACTAGAACAGCGAGATGGGACACGGGAAACAAGTGGAGAAAGCATGACTATGAGGACTGCCTCGCGAACTCCGATAAAGAAACCTATATCAGCTTTGGCGGACCAGCAAACCGTGTGTCGAATTTGCGAGTTGTCCTAAAGACAAAAGATATCGGTGATTTTGTGTGGACCATACCCGACTGCCTTATTCAAAGTCATGTGCTTGAGATGTTCAGGAACGAGGGCTTCACAGGGTTTGAAGCCAGACAGGCGCTGACTCGGATTGAATCGAGTACGCTTGAGCCGGATTTGTGGGAGCTTATGGTGACGGGCTGGGGAGGCATGGCGACCGCGAAATCTGGTGTAGTGCGAATACCTGAAACAAATATCTGGGAAGGCTACCCGGATTGGTCGTGTATAGTGGACCCGAATTCGTGGGATGGCAGTGACTTCTTCATTGTCTGGCCATTTGCATTCACGCGCCTGGTCTCGGACAGGGTAGCAAAATTCATTAGAGAGAAGAAACTTACCGGTGTAAAGCTGGTCACACCGGATGCATATACACGTTGGTATATGTGGTCGAACCTTCGTCAGATTAGGACTATGCGTCTCCGTGATCACTACCCGGAAGAAAGGGCGCGTGAGGTAGGTGAGCCGTTGGGGATCTACTGATACCGTACATAAAGCACACTTGACAACTTGTTCGTAGTGTGGCATAATCCGGCTGAACAATATGGTGTTCAGACATGTTGCTGATGGTTGTATCTGGTTTGCGTATGGCTCGTGTATATCTGCAAACCACAGTAATATGAAAGATATATAGGATAGAGGAAAGCCAGTGCGTTTAGCCGGAAATTGCTGCTTGCTGATGGTAATTATGATGTGCTTTATTATTGCAGATAAATCCTCTGCTGATCACATGGATATAGCGCCGTTTGCACGGGTTGTGACATGCGATCCCGATCGCCTGGACGGTGCGCGTTCTGGTAGGCTTGAAGAATTTAGAGCTGAAGATGTATTCCTTGAAACCGAAATCCTGCAATCTAGAAACAAAGAATACATCCTGCCTCCTGCCAATGGGAAATGTTGCATCGGATTACAATGGCCCGAACGCCGCAACCTTAGTAGATTATCGCTTCAGTTCCGGAACACTGAATCAATCCCACCCAAATCAAGTGTGCAAGTGCAGTACTGGTCATCAGAGGGTCGAGTGGATGACTGGGCAACCATCGGCCAGACTTTGTGGCAGGGGAAATGGGCTGCACTGCCTGGCGATCTGAATATCAAAGGCAAAGATCTTGTTCTTAACATAGACGGTGATGTATCGGAGTTCAAGACCGGATTTGGCGTCCAAAAGATCCGATGGATTATTTCCGGGGTTTCAGGTCCAGTGAGCGTGCAAAAACTATCAGCATATACTGTCGCTCAGAGTTCTGAAAATAGGTTCCGCGTCCAACTGGACCGTCGGCTGGAGGGCAAACGGGCTGAAGTGGAAGTATACAACGGCTATATTCTCGATTCTGCAGGTAGGACGGCTTCCACAAAGTGTCATTGGGATCTTGCCTCACCCTTGAATTTGAATCTCAGGTTTACAACGACACCACGTCTGCCCGATCGCACAATTATAAGGTTCAAACTTCCTGATGCAGCCTTCGGAATATCTGTTGAAGACATCGTCTCGCACGGATGTGTGTATGTCCCGAGTTCCGGATTGTTTGCGACAACTGAGGATTCCAAGACAAGTATTGCCGATTACAAGAAATCGATTGCCGGTAAGAAGACGGTGCTTGAGCGGGTGCGAATTATGCCGGATCAGACATTCGAACATGCCAAAGCAAAGCTGTTCAACCCGACTTCCAATCGTGATCCAATCCTGCTGTCTTTAGCTTGTGATAATCGTAAAATCATCGCCCAGAGAGATGGTTCGACTGAATTCGATATCGTTCCTGACACGGTTGAACCGCTGAAATACCCTTATGTTATGTTTAGGCGCTTCGGATCGGGTAAGGAGGAAGGGCTTACAAGGCACCTTGAGGATCGGTGGTTGCCGGTTCCTGTCGCAACACTAAGAGACAACGGGATAACATATACACAACGCACATTTGTAGCGCCGTTAGACAAAACACAATCCGGCGCTGCAGCTAAATGGATATATGGCAAGCCTGTTGGCGTGGTTCAGTTTCTGCTTGAGAACATTGGGAATGAGGCAACCGATGCTTCCTTGTTACTTAGTTTTATACAGAGAACCTACAAACCAAACAGCATGGAGATACTCAAAGGTGAACCGCTGACCACGTTGCGAGGTGTTGATAATGGCGCTTTAGTCATTAAAGATGGAGTTCTTTTTGCATATATCGAGATCAATGATACATCGGCGCTGCAGCCAAGCCTCAGAAATAACGACTTCACGCTTCAAGGTAAACTTCCTGCGCATGCCACGGCTCAATGCAATGTCTATTTTCCCAAGTTTGATATCAAACCGGACGAATACGCTACCCTTACAGGTGCTGATGATCTGCTGCAGACCACGAAAACATATTGGAGGCGTATGCTCTCCTCTGCAATGAAGATCAATGTGCCGGAGCCTGTCATCAATGATATCTTCGCTGCCAACCAGGTGCACATATTGCTTGCTTCACGCAATGAGCAAGATGGGGCGCTTATTCAACCATGGTGTGGTGCGGGGCTTTATGGCCCACTTGATACTGAAACGCAGCCGGTTATATTGGCGATGGACTTGCTTGGTCATCACGAGTTTGCCCGAAGATCCCTAGACTACTTCTTGAGTCGTTATAATTCCATGGGATGCCTTGCAAATGGATACACTCTTATGGGAACCGGACAGAATCTTTGGACTATAGGCGAGCACTACTGGCTTACCAGGGATGAAGAGTGGCTGAACAGTATTGTGCCTAAGCTGGTGAAATCCTGCCGCTGGATTAGTGATCAAAGAAAGAAGACCATGCGTTTGGACCCACTAGGCGGGAAGTTGCCAGAATATGGACTTGCCCCTCCCGGAGTGCTCGCAGATTGGAATCGGTATTCCTACTATTTCTATGCAAATGGATATTATTTTGCCGGGATGAATGCTGTGGCAAACATGCTTGCGGATATAGGATATCCCCAATCATCTTCATTGGTGAAAGAAGCAAGAGCTTACCGGGAAGATATTCTTCGGGCATATAGATGGAATCAATCAAGAATGCCGGTCTTGCCGCTGTCGAATGAAACATGGGTTCCTGCTTATCCATCGAGCATGTACTGCTTTGGCCTTACTAAAGATTTCTACCAGGGGGTGAGCTCAGTCGGTCATGATGTGGAAGTCGGTGCAAACCACCTTCTAGAACTGGGTGTGCTGGAACCAAAAAGCAACGATGGCGACTGGATCACGAACTATATGGAAGATGCGTGGTTTTTCCTGTCTCCAGGCCTTGCCAACTATTCCTCAGATGAAATGCAAAAGGACTGGTTTACATACGGAGGGTTCTCGAAGCTTCAGCCCTACTACACCCGGTATTCGGATGTTCTGGCTTTACGAGATGATGTCAAGCCGTTTGTGCGCAACTATTTCAACACCATGTTCCCCATGCTCAGCTTGGAGAGCCTTGCGTTATGGGAGCACTTCAACACTGCCGGAGCATACAACAAGACCCATGAGACTGCCTGGATGCTTGAACAGACTCGCACAATGCTATTAATGGAGAGAGGAGATCAGCTTTGGATCGCTCCATTTGCCACCAACAACTGGATGAAGAACGGGATGGTTGTTTCTGTTGAGGACGCGCCGAGTAAATTTGGCAATATCAGCTACAAGATTACCTCGAAAGTAAGCTGCGGCTATATTGAAGCCGAGATTCATCTACCTGCTGGAAACACTGTAAAAGAGTTGGTAATACGCGTGCGTCATCCTGAGGAAAAGCGAATGAGGGTTGTCGAGGTTAATAACGAACGCCACACCGATTTCTATCCGAGTAGGGAATGTATTCGTATCAAAAACCCATCAAGCAAAATGATGGTTAAGATTTCTTATTGATATTGGTTTTATCGGGAAATGGGTTCGCTCTAACTTAACTTATGTACAAGCCTACATAAGCCTATACTTCGGGACACGTTTTTCGTCCCGAAGTCTATCTCTTCGTAGTGCTTCGGGACGAAATACTAGTCCCGAAGCATAAGCTGGCACATCGTTGGTACCTTATCTGAATTTGAGCGAATGGGTTTCCAGAAATAACTGGCAATGGTGTTGTCAAACCTAATGTCCTACTTAGCCGCCGTTGCGCCACTGCTTGCGTCCGAATCTGCCGTCTTGCTTGATCTTCTGAGAGGCTGTGTCCCGTAGTTTCACAAACTCGGACTCACTCAGCACTGAGCGGATTTGTTGCTGGCGCTTGTGGTTTATGTCGGAGAGTTGGTTTTGCTTGCTGTGGATGCTGGTGATCAGCTTCTGAACTGCCGCTTCATCCAAGTTATACTGAGAGTAGAGGTTCGCCATCTGCTTGGCGTCGCGACCAATTTTGCGAGCTAATTCATTCCTCTTGTTAATGAGGTTTTTCTGCCCGGCTAGACGCTTTTTGAGGTCGGAATTTCCCTGGAGTGAATTCTGCAGGGCCTTGTCCATTGGGTCGTCTAATCTTGGCGTGAAGCCGGCGCCAAAGCCGTTGTGCTGCCGGCCTATCTTGCTACGAAGATGATTGAACTGGTCTTCGTTAAGCACGCGCCTGATTTGCACCTGGCTGTCGAAATGGATGTTGAGAAGGTCTTGCTGAGCTTTGTCCAGGCGATCCATTGCGGCGTTGGCCTTATGGTCGTCGATGTCATAGTTCCAGTAGACGCGTGCGAGATCCGTACGGGCGAACATAATCGCTTTACGTTCGATTCCCGCCTTGCGCCTGGTCTCTATTGCCAGTGATTTGAGCTGATCGCGCTGATCCGGGCTGATATTGGGCGCGGCTATGGCGCACACAGCCAGGGCCACAGTCATCACAGTGGTTATTACCAACATAAATGCCCAGATTCTATACTCGATCAGCTTCTGTTTCATCTCCATACCTACTACATGTTATCTATGAATTCGATCATTGCATCAGTTTGGCTGCCCATGGGGTCGTCTGACCATTTTACTGCTACCGAAGACTTAGGTGTCAAGTCTTGTTTAGCCACCTGTTGAGGCGCCGGTTTCAGTGTCATCACGATGAATAATAACAGCGCGACCGTCACCACCGCCACCGCAGCTCTCCTGACTCCCGACTTCATTAAGCCGCTGAGCCATGCCAATGGACTTATGCGGCCGGGTTTTGTCTGCGCACGCACCAGCGTCCAGACGTCGTTGATCGGTTCCTCTACGGGTATAGCCGAAAGCTGTGAAGCGAACTCGACTTCTTCCCTGAGGACTTCAGCGCATTCCTCGCATTGCTGTAAATGGGCCTTTATCTGTTCAGACTCAGGCCGACTCAGCAGTCCTTTGCTGTAGTCCAGAAGATCCGGTTGTATCTGGTCGCATATCCTGTCCATTATATTCCACTTCCTCACCGGCACATATTTTTCGTAATCGCTGACGGGCTCTGAAAAGT
>JAJFTD010000088.1 GCA_021373255.1 bacterium | reverse complement strand
CTATTTCGCTGTGTCTCAGATCCCTCCATCAGTTTGCGAGCATCCATAATGCCTACATTTTCGAGAGCCTGTGTAGCAAAATCACCCTGATTCTTCATGTTTTGGCCATGAAGCGCTGTGTCTTTTCCGATCAATGCCTCCATGATCTTGTTCGAGAGCTGCGTCCTGCCAAAGATCTGCTCGTCAATATGCTTGATTTCACTTCGGGCTTGTGATGTTGCGAGCGTATTGGAAATAATGTCGCCCACATTCATACCGGAAGTGATCGGGTTTTTCCGATTGAAGTCGTCGACCTGAGAGGAAAGCAGGTCGCGGCGCGCCCGGAACTGCGATGACTCGGAGTTTGGCCCGTAGGTTCCCGGTCCAGGCTCACCAGGACCAGTGAAAAACTGAGCTCCGGCTGGATCGCCGCGTTTGACGGCAGCCATGCGGGCATTGAAAAGCTCTTCGTCCTGAGCGAACTTGTTGCTGTAATCAATCGTGCCGCCCATTTTGCTCGTATCCATCTTGCCGATAAAAGAGCCAGGAGCCTTGGTAACTCCAAGTTCCTTTTGGGCCGCGCCAGCATCAAGCATTTGACCATCCTTGAACATACCGACCTTTCCAGAAGGTGTATTTCCAAGCGTCAATTTATTTGGATCGAAACGCTCAACTCCAGATGCGCTTCGATCAGCGATGAAGGGTGTTTTTCCTGCTGGCAGAGACGGAGCAGCAAGGGGCGTGCTTGTTTTGCCCGGATTATTGCGCCATGTCGTTTCATCGTATTTTCCACCTGGCAATGGAGTTTTGTCAAAACCAGGAACATTGATCGCAGTGTCTCGAAACATTGCTTTTAGTTTTGGTTTAAAAATCTCCCCAAGCGTTTTGTCTGTCTCATTGAAGGCCTGTAGTTTTTTTTGCGTATTCGGATTGCCGGCATCATACGACTTTACCTGCCCCATGTATTCGTCGAGAACTCCCATAACTACCTCTCTGCGGTTATCTGTACGGATTCGGATTCAGAATGCTGCTCGCTCATCTGCTCGCCATAGCTGTAGCTGAAGCCAACCTGCTGACCGGTGCTGTGGCTGGCAGAAATGCCAGCCTGGACATGCACAGAAGACAGGAGCCCAGCAAGCGTCTGGCTGTGGAGGCCAGCCTCGGCTTCAGCGAGCCGCTCGGCAAGCTGCATGCTCTGGGACTGCGCCTGGACACGGAGCTTTTCTTCTTCAATGGCCGCCGTGGACTCGGCGGTGAAAACCTGAACCTTCATCTTGATCGACTCGGCAATCACCTCGTTCTTGGCCTTGAGCCCGCCGACAAGGGCTGTGTATGCGCCGACGGCCGCCTCGAAGACGTCCGCTTTGACCTTGTAGGCATCGGCAGAGGCCTTGAACGCCTCAACCTCGCCCTTGAAGGCTTCGACCTTGGCCTCAATGACCTTAATGGCCGCTTCGACCCTGGACACCCACGCTTCGACGGTAGCCTTGTAGATGTCCACCTTAGCCATGTTCTTCTTGACCAGATAATCAAGAGCAGAGGCAACATAGGCCTGGGCCGCGTCGATGGCCTTGTGCATGTTCGCCTGCGTCATCTCCATATTTTTTTGGGCTATAGAACCAGACAGTTCAGACACGCCCTTCGAAAATTCGCGTAGGACGCGGGCCTTCTCGGCAGCGATGATCGTCTCAGGCAGTTCAAAGTTTCGATCTGCGGCTTCGGCCGTAAGTTTCGCAATTTTGGCAGCGTGCTCTTCTTCAAGCCGAAGCATGGCCGCATCGAAAATCTGGGCCTCAATCGCAGGAGGAATGGCTGTGCCACCATTAGTCAGCCAATCGGCAACCTTGCTGATGAATTCCGTTTTGAGCGCGATCTCTTCGTCCGTCCAGACGGGGGCCTCTCCAGGCTGACCATCTGGTTCGACGTAGTCGACGGTGAATGTTGGCGCGACGGCGGTAAACACCTCGTCAAAAGTCTGTGTGAACGACGGTATGTCGCCGCCAAGATCCGGAACATCAATGCCGGAAATGGAGATATCGTTGACCACAATGGGTGCAAGGGAGTTTCGCATGGCCATAATCGCAGCCGCAAGATCATCCCTGGCTTCAATAATATAGGCGCCGACCGTGTCGAATCGCTCATCGACCAAGTCTCTGGCTTGAACGCCGGGCTCAATCTGGGATGTTGTCCAAGGAATGGAACGAGGCAAGCTGAAATTTATAGCCATGTAAAATCCTCCTAGATCATGCCAAACTCAAAGACGTCATCATCGGTCATGCCCTCTTCGGCCAAGGCCGCACGAAATGCCGCTGTGACATCGTCTGACATCATGAGGCCCGCCGTCAAATTTCTTTCAACTGGAGCATATCTAATTTCCCAGTTCCACTTGAACCCAGTTCTGATTGCCACAAGCAGCCCATTATCAGGGTCTTTGGAGTAGCTTTTACGGTTATCGAGGTAATGTGCTTGCGGATTCATTCCTTGTTTGTCGATGGTTCCGCAAAGAGACACAACACGACCCATAACGCTAGGATGTTGCAACGCATCTCCGCCATCCATGAGTACGCCGCAGTCATTGAGAGACTGATAAATGTTTAAGTCCCACTGCGTTTCATCTTCTTCATTCGTAGCCTTGGGGACTGTGTATTCAAAAGTATTGGCTCCACCTGTTCGAATATCAGTCGACTCGACGACATACTGGTTAGGAAGGCCGACAGTGGTTTCTGAGCACTCTTCGCTCTGCGCTGGGTATTTATGTTCGACAACACAATCACCACCTCGCATATCGTTTACTTCTGATTGTTTCAGTATTGTCTCGTTGATAATAATCAAATCACCGGCCCATGAAACATCCATTGGAGTAAACGAACAGCCCCTACGCAGAAACTCATGGCTTCTAGCGCAGAGTTCAAGATAGTTAAACGTCTTAGACATTACACTTTGTGAGGCTGCACAATCGCTCATAGTTCACGCTCCGTGACAAACTCCACCCCACACGTACAGAGGTACTTAAACCTGAATCCAGCAGCCGCCGCCTTACAACTTGGGCAAACTGAAAACCTCTGAAGTGTGTCGCCGCACTTCGGACATGATGTTAGGCCATTTACCTCTGTACTGGTCACGACCTTTGTGACTGGTTCTTGCTGCGAGGCGGTTTGTTCAACGTGAACTACTCTCGATCTGTCCACGAACCACCGCTGCCCGTACTTGTCGAGAATGCTGTCATAGACATTCGTCCCTTCTTTAGTAAAGCCGAATGCGATCATAGACTCATCATGTTTGCTGCGTTTGTCCAAGAGATGTCTTTTATAAAAAAGTTTTACAGCAGACACAGATTCAATGTACGAAACAGATTCCAATGCCCGTAGTATTTGCACTTCATTTTCCATTAGCATACCCACTCATATATGTTTCTGTACCAATAGTTATTAAATAGATAATATCCGTATCTACCAGACCAGCTCAATGCCGCTCTAACAAACGGAAATCCTGGATACCTCGCAAGAGCAACGTCTGGGTTATTTAAAAATTTATCGTTAATGTAATCTGCTATATTAGTTGTTGCCCACTGGATTCCTTGCTGTGTAGCACCGTACGCAGAAAACCGATCCTCACATTCTTCTGCCGTAAAAATACCTGAAGTTACACCGTATGTTCCGACAGCGTCTACGATATAGTATTTCCCGTGATATGCAGTACTTTCTATACGAGCGCCAGAATAAGGTTGTTCAATCCACGCATTGTTACCAGGAACTGGTATAAAATCCATACAGCCAACACCACCATACAGTCCATTATAAATCAGCACCCACCTGCCATCCGTAGGTCTAACTTTCTTTTCAGCAGTAAATCCACACCACGAAAGTGAAACTGTAAATTCTCCTCCGCATGAATTATCTGGCATTCTAAGCGTAAAATGAACTCCGCTTTGGTTTATAAATTCAAGCCCACCGGAGTAATAAATCGGGCTTGTTATTGTCGCAGACAAAGAGAAAACAGCGGAGCTCCCAGGAGCTAGTACATCAGGTCCATTTATATATGCAGACTGCGCATTCGCCTCAATAGACACTACCCTTGCACAAGCATCAGTTATAGTAACTTTTTCATGACAACCTCCAGACATGATGTACAAACCAGTATCGTCTGTTACAACGCGTGATCCATATGAGACTGTTCCTTCTATGTCTTCCTGAAAATGCCCACTTGACGCTACCCATATAAAAGGAGCACATCCTCCCTCAACATACACAGCAGTCAGGGAATTAAGCGTAAGTGAACTATACTGCCCAAGAATCATTTGGTTTGTGTCACAGTCGCATGGCCTGCTCATCAAATATCGTTCACACTTTACAGTAGAACCGTCAACCTCTGGTGACGCAAACTCAACACCACCAACAAGAATCACTGGTTCAACAGGCGCCGCTAATGACTCAGGAACTTTTGCAATAAATCCAAAACTGCTACTTACATTATAAGTTCCATCTGGCATATCGTGCCATCCAAGTGGAGCAACAACCTCAAGGTTTTGTACGTATTCATGCCCACCGCTTTGTAGCACAAAGTTAGGATCCACATTACTACCAAATGTAAAATAAACAAGTTCACCAGGAGTCTGCCCTGCGGCTGGAACAGAGCAAAGTGTACATGTATTTCCAAGCTTAGTCTCGTTGCTGTAGTGCACACCAACGTCAAGGTGCCAAAGCCCGTCAAACATGAAGTAATAACCGTCCATCTTTGCAGGCGAAGATGGTGCTGGTGTATCAGAACCAAAGCACAAAAACAGATGTCTTTGTACTCGTAAATTCTCACGAAAAAACAACGCCCAGTGTTGCCATGTCGAGAACTCTACTGGACAATTACCATTAAATCCAACAGGATCATTCCCAACACCGCAGTTTCCGCCACACTCAACGTCAACTCTACACGGTGTTCCATTAAGCTCAGATCCATTTTGCTCAAAAAATACATTACCGCAGTCATACTTCATGTCCACTATTACGGACATAGAAAAGTCTTTACACCACGACTCAGCCTTAAATTTTCCAGACGTTAATTCAGTAAACACAGGCACACCAGTCGCAGTGTTTATTGTAGCGACAACAAGTCTAGGTGATAAGAGCCACGAAGTAAAATCTCTTTGGTAATCTGCACAACCAGCATCTGTTTGCGTAATTCCATATCCACCCCAGCACTTCTTATCACCGCCGGGTCCATCTGCAAACCCCATAGTAGGAGAAACCATAACCAATGTTATATCATTGTCATCTACATCTAATGGAAAACATAATAAACTCGCGAATCTATATAAGTCAGGAGTATGGTTAAACAGCGACTCATTCGCTCCTCCTGTATTGTCCAGCAAATCACCACCAGTTATGGATTGCATGTTACCTAGAAACTCATCGTCAACACCTATGTCAACATGATACCCAATAGTCTTATTAGGGGAGAAGTAACTACCAAAACACTTCCTATGTATCCAGCAAGGATTAGGACGTAGTGTACTGACATAAAGATTAGTCTCTCCTTCGTACGTCATATTGATACTGAAGTAGAGCCTTTCAACTGCATCAGCAGAAATCTTAATTCTCCTAACCTCAGCAGTCTTTCCGCCATCACTTTTCATAAGTACGTAATCATGCGTCACAGTAGTTCTTGGCGCAACAGTAATTTTAGACTTCTTATCTATTATTGCTGTAGATTTTATCGCACCAGGAACGCCTAGTTCGGTGCCGATTACTCCACCATTCTGTGCCAAAACATACCGAGCTTTCTGCGTGTCACCAAAGTTTCCAGCAAGCATGCCCGGTGCATTAAGTGTGAAACCAGGATAAACAAACTCATCACCAACCACCGCAACGAAAGGAGTAAGAATAACTTTTGGAGCATTATCTACATATCTAACTTCAACCCAGAAATATCCCTTTGACGTATTAACGTAAAAGACTTTTGGTTTTGTCTCATCAGAAAGGTCACCTTTTGACTTTTCTGTTACTACCCTTCTTGAAGGAGCGTAGACCTGTAGTGATTCCTGGCCAAAATAATACTGCCCATACACAGTTGTCCCATCCTCGCTGAAGACAAAAGTAAAGCGGTCTTGCTTAAGGCCGCTTTCTTTGCACATTTCAACAAAGGCTTTGAACTTCGCTTCGGCAACAGGGAGGTGCCACTTCGCGAGATCTTGGTTTCCTTCCAGGAATATTCTCACTTTCTACGCTCCGGTCCAGGGATGAAGACGAGGTCGGCATTCTTGAGAGAGAAGTCAGCGCCGTCGACGTTTGTAATTTTAAGCTTAAAAAATCGGCTACGTTGATCGGAGTCAAGCCCGACCTTTGTTCCGTCATAGGAAAGCATGGCTTCAGTAGTATAGTTCTTTGTAATATCCTTCTCGTCAGTGACGGAGGCAACTAGTTGCCCATTGATGTATCCACCTAGGACGAGCGAGCGTGGAGTTTTCTGTCCGTTGTACTCAAGGTCTGTGACCGGAAGAACAACCCAGGCATTGATTGGAATTGGCTCGTCGTTTTCGTCTAGCCCGTCATTATCACCAGCTGACTCAAACAATCCTGTGCTGCGCGCAAAGAGGAGCTTTCCGTTGAAGACAGTTGCACTGTTTGCTGCATGACTAAAGAACTGAGATGGCGCGAAGTTGTGAGTATTAAGAAAAAGAGTCGTTACGGACATTGTGCTCTCCTATGCCGTCGGAAATGGAAACTTTGGTGGTGTAAAAGGAGTAGTCCAGCGCGCCGCCTTTGTTATACGAACAGCAGGGATGTGGCCCATAAACCAGCCAGTCGTCGTTAGCGACGAGCCAAATAATATAGGTGCTGTAGATGAAAGATTCAGGCTCAACGTAAAAGTACCAGCAGATGCCCCTCCAACAAAAGCATAAAAAATGCCATTTTTTCTTGTAACGCAAAGATGTGTTAAGGTTGCGACTGCAACCGCAAGCGTAAACTCAAACCTTGTCACTGTATCGTACCAGGCGACTCTGCCGTCCTCTAGAAATAACAACCCCCACCCAGAAGATGTATTTGCACCTTTTGCTAACGGAGTTCTATTAGCTCCGCTTATATTAGCAAATGTAGTTCCTCGCAAAACAACTTCTATTGTAAAATCGCCAGTTCCTAAAACAAGGCTTGTGTTGTTTATAATAGAGTAGTAATCCCCGCTTCCATTAAAATCTACAGCCGGGTATCCAAAGTCTGTAATTATTTTTGGAGTTCCAACGCGAGTGTTGACACTTCCTTTTGAGTCAGTAACAACGATATTACCTTGAGCGCCACTTGCGTTTATACAAAGCACAGTATCTTTCCAGTATGGATCACATGTTTCTACTGGGGAAAGAGGGTTCATTCCATACTCTCTCATCTTCCCTCCATATTCATTGTGGTAAAGTAGTTTAGAGGGCGTTCAATTACTGGAGGGCGAGTCTTATAAGGATGCGCTGACGGAAGTTGCTCCTGTAAACTCCATTTATGGGCAAGGTATCCTTGTATCACCCTTCTTTCTTCGTCAGTAATAATTCTACCAGTTATACCAATGAACTCAAAAAGAGTATAATCGCAGGGGTACGTATAGTCGAGCCTAGACCCAATGATCGATCCAGTATTTGCTGTAGCGGTAAATCCTCCGGTCGACGTTGCCACGCTATTCACACCGAAAGCGACAGAACAATTCCATGAAGACAAGCTTGTGGGAGAGCTTCCAATATATGAGAGTTCTAGTACCCTTGTTGTCGAATAGTTTACATCAGACCCAAACCTAAAAGCTGGCCAGTTTGCGCCAGAGCCAAAGCAATACGGCGTATAACCTGCCACAGAGTAAGGAAATAAATTAAAAGCATTAGATCCATTAGAAGTGCGTAGGGATAATAAAATCTCATTTCCTGCAGCAGCTGAATTAACAGTTTTGTTTTGTAATATAAACAAAGAAAATGGTGAATTATTTGCAATACTAAAATTTGTCAAAAGAGCATCGCTGGTAAAAACAATACCATCATCGCTATATACTGGCCTATATGTTAGATTAGACTGTTCTGCGTTATTTCCATTACCAGACTTATCTTTCCATGACAAAACTTTTGATTCAGAAATTGCGACAGTTTCCGCTGCTTTTCCGTCAAGCCAAAAATTAGTCAGAACATTTGCCGGAGTCCAAAGCCTTTGTTCAAAGTCCACAACGGGAGGAAAATCTTTATACGGATGCCAAGAAGGAAGAGGCATTACAATATCCTCGGATGTTTATTTTGCAAGGCCCCATTTATGTGCGAGGTAACCGAATGTTTTCAGTATCACATCCACGCGAGTAACATCTAGTGTACAGATGATTTCTGCGATAGCACCTGATAAAGGCCGAAGCCCAGGTCTTCTTATACCAACGTAGACTCTGTTGGCGGCAGCCTTTCCAGAGTTAAAAAGAGTTGTCGCGTAAGAAACTGGGGCTCCGTAAAGTCCATTACGAATAATCTGCATATACGTCTGGGTATATAAGCAGCACTCAATAACCCAAGTTGAATTTACTAACGGAGCGCTTGATACTGCGCTAGTGTATGTTGATGTTCCGTATACAACCGCTTCTGTTTTACCATCGGTCCCGCCTTCAAGAACCCTGACGCCGTACTGCCATTCAAAATCTGTAAATCCTGAATTTGTGGGGTTTGTTTTATTAACTACGCCCTGCATTAAATTTATATTTGTAGTCATGTACACAACAAACAATGCTAAAGAACTTACAGTTAGTATGTTGTTTTCAGAGACTAGATATTCTGAAGATCCATTGAAGTCTATAACTGGCTTTCCGCAAAGCTTTCGAGAAGTATACGACGGTTGTGCCGATGGGGTACCTTGAATAACATTATTCCCAGAATTCCCAGATTTATCTTTCCACATCGACACGTCAGATCCATTCAGAACGACAGTGCTCGCGTCTGCAGCATCCAGCCAAAGGGCAGTATCAATCATGGCCGGGGTCCAGAGATCTGGAATCCCCAGCTTTTCAAAAGACGTAAACCACCCGAGGTTGCTCATAACGCCGCCATATAAAGGTCGATGGAGGTTGCACCAGCAGGGAGCGAAACAAGGTACAACTCAACCGTTGTTGCACCGCAGTCGTTGGCGAAGCACTGAATCGACGCATAGCGTTTATCAGGAGAACCGCCGTCGGAGACCTGCTTGAAAGTGGCAAAGACCGTGGCAGATACGCCGACAACGACAGCCGAAGCATTCTTAAACACCAGGAAAAAAGAGTAAGAGTAGTCCAAGCTTGTCTCGCACTTGGCCCCAACAATGATTCTTCCGCGCCCAATGGCTGACACCGACAGCCCTGACACCAGACCAACGGCAGTAACACCAGTAACTGAGTTATCCCAATCACCAAGCTGACCAGCGCCGGGGGCAATTCTTTCAATGTGCTTTGTCTTGGCATCCTCAGTCACAACATGTGTTGCGACGTTGGCTCCAACGCCTTCAGTAAATCCAAGTTCGTCTAACGCCATTGAATCCTCCTAGATATATCTTCTGGAAGATGCGTACTTCAATACCTCATCGTCCTCAGAACCGAAATTGTATGAACCAGAAAGACCAGAGAGTCTTGCAGCGTATGGTGGGATCTCTGCTGAAATAAACGCTGCACCACCAAGAAGCGTTGAAACAGCCTGCGCTGAAATAAATGGAATAAATGCTGAGACATTTCCAGCCTCGTTAACCGTCGCTGCGGCATTTCCGAGATGATGCGGCAACACGGCCAGTACTTCCGATACACCAGAAACCGTTGACAAACACGTTGCATCAAGTCTTGGAAGAATCGCCACCGCTGTATTCTCACCAATGATCTCAGCAATAATCAACGGTAAATTTGCAGCTGCCTCAGAAATCCCATAAACAGAAGCCGTTGCAAGTGCTGACCACTGTGGAAAAAAACTGGTGACTTCTGCAACGTCCTGCTGACGCACATGCGCAACAAGAAATGGAATAAACGCTGCCGCAAATGTATTGCCGTCTGCACTTGCGCGGTATTCTGGAAGCTCTGCCTCAACATCACAAGTCAAGCCAATAATAGAGTTTTCAAAGAGAACGCTCCATGTCGGACGTTCTCCCACAACTGTCGCGACAACAACGCCGCTGTCTATATGTGAAAACTTAAAAAGTGGCATAACTTACGCCGTGAGTCTCTGAAGCAAGGACACTGAATTAAGGGCAACATCGACGCCTATGGTGAAGGTTTGGTTCGAAAGTCTGAACTCACCAGTGCCTACACCACAAGCCATGTCGAGACGCTTAGCAGAAGTAGACTGCCCAGTAACCATTGCGTTGTCATAGAATCTGACCCAACCTGCTGTTCCAGATGCAACAGGGGTACACTTGACGTTTGTCATAGAGCTGTGCAAACCAATGAGTGCGCCAGGCACACCATTAAGCGTACCAGCTACAGCGTTAGCGAGAAGCAAGCCGTTGGTATTAACGCCTGGGATGAAAGCCCCACCAGCCAAAGTGTAATACCCAAGCAGCGTTCCAGTTTCAGCGTCGTCTGCGGAATTAGGCTGAGTGCCTGTATATACGGCGATGATGCCGTACCGAAGAGCTTCGGTCATGGGCATACCAGAGGAGTAGCACGAGACCGCTGAAGTATTTCCAGACGCCTCATCAACCAACGTCCCGTCAATCTCAATGTACGCACCGTCACCTGCGACAACCAAAACCTTTCCAGCCTTGTTTGCATTACTGAGTGATCCCTTAACGAGAACTGTGTCACCTACCAACACTCCGGCGAACTGGTATGACGCAGAGGCAATGCGCTTGGTAGACGCGGTAAACGTGAAGTCATTTCCAAAAGCCAGTATGTTGACGCCTTTACCTGCCAGGGCAATCGCCAGTCCAGTAGAAAGTCTTAAAGCCATTTTATTCTACCTCCAGTGAAAAGAAATATTGGCCAGGGAGTATGGCTGCCGCCCCGCTCACAGGCTTACTGAGAACCAATCTGCCGGTTGTTGTGTTTTTTACTGATCCGTCAGGTAATCCCTGAAAGACACCAGAATGGCACACCCACATGGCGCCAGTGCCGTCTGCGCCGTTGCTGCTTATCTCGGACAAGGGGCAACGCGTCATCGTGCCAGGAGCTACTGGCTCACTCAGAACCTCTTGTTTGATGAAGTTTGCACGCGACGTTCCACTCAAAAAATGGACCGCTTCCCGCGTAGAGACAAACAGCCCGCGCTGAGACTTGCCCGTCTGCCCAACGGAAATCATATCGATGATGTCTGATTCAAAAACGAGAGGAAGGTCGGAGAGCGAGAATGCCCGCGCATTTCCGGGCTCTGACTCATAGAGCAAATTGCCGCTGACCGCGAACATCCGGCCAGCGTGCGCCGCAATCCTGGTGAACGAATCAGGCAGACCCATGGTCCGTGTGTCTCCGGCCTCGGCTTGAAACAGGAAATCCCAGGACGAAATGGTCAAGTCTTTTAAGATCGCCCGAAACAAACCATTATTTGCCCAGACATGACTCTGAAACCATTCAAAGAACATGGGGATATCCCCGACAGACGGATGAACTGTGACGATGCTACCGTTCTTTATATAGCGCATAAGCCGGCCATTACTGACAAAGAAGCAATAATCGCCGTGCGACCAGAGCGAATGAGCCGGATCCTCGAAGTGATTCTGAACACCCTTTCGCCTTGAGACTGAACCGCTATCGTCAATGATGACGTTCACAGCTTCGGCAAGATCGCAGGCGCCTGTCTCACTGTCATAGGTCAGCCGGTGCGCCTCAATCGCATTATTTAAACCCCGCGCTGCCTTGAAGATTGGCCTTGTCGCCATTACAGACCACCCCCACCCCAAGAGTTTTGCCAGCTCCAGGACGCCGATGAATCACCAGAAATACCCATGACGTCGCGAACCGTTTCAGGCTGAGACTCTTTGGCCTCAATGCCAAAATGATTCATGATTTTGGCCACCGCGTCCAGAAACTTCGCGTGCGCCTTCTCCGTGTTCACCTTGCGCCCATCAATGCCGTCTTCAATGACGTCGAAGATCTGCCAGGCCGCATAGGTCACAATGGCCTGCTCGCCAAGGCGAAAAGGAAGAAACGTGATAAGAGAGCCGTCATCGTTTTCGCTGGCGAAGATGTCGGGCTGACGAATGTAGCTGACGAGAAGCGTCGTGTCTGCCACAGGAATGCCGGCCACATGGACTTTTGAGCCCTTGAGGCAACCGGCCAAGACCGATGTTCCACGAACAGCCCTGCTTATATGCACAAAATCGACCATGCGGTACGAGATCGCACAGTCGATATCATCAGTCTGGTTGTAGAGCCGAAGGATCCGTGGGCCGAAAAAGTCCTCGGGCATGGAGACAAACTTGTCTCCGGCGGACAAGGACAATTCCGCGTCACTGACCATAAGGTCAGGCGGATTCGTCATTATCGTGACCTCTGCCAATCCGTCGTTCAGTTTTTCAACAATAAAGGACGGGCCAAATGACCCGTCCTTTACAAGATCCTGAACGCGGCCAATCAATGTCGTCGCGCTCTGCATCAGGACTCCTTACGGCCGCAGGCCGCCGACACCGAACTCATCCATTTCGATGGTAATGCCGACGGAGCCGGCCACAACCAACTGGATGTCCAGCTCGAGCGGAACAGAACCATCGAACATCTGAGCTTTTTCTGCATCGGTCGCAGAAGCGTTCGCGACACCCTTGGCCACGTTGCCGATGCCGTTGGCGCCGGTCGTGCCCAGATCAGCGGTAAAAAGCACGTTGGCCGCGCCCTTTTTGCCCACCTTGACCACGGCGGTGCCGGAGGTCTGGGTGGAGTTCACAACGGCGCGAATGCCTGCAACCTTCCCGCCATCGGGAATCGGAATGTAGTGCTTCACGGAGCCGGTCGTGCCGGGGATGACGAAGCTATACTTTTTCATATCGCCCTCCTTAGGACACAGTCACGTTGGTTGCCCGGACATGAGCCAGACGGTTGGTGCAGACAAGCTGACCCATCCAACGAGTGTTACAGGTATAGGTTTCCGGGGTCCGGATCTCGGCCTTCCACTCGGGCTTCGTGAAGTTGCGCTCGGCGTGGTGAATGATGTCCAGATACTTGGTGTTGTAGCCGTCAACATAGTTCGCGGTCTGACGTTCGTCCGAAGTGACGGCTGCGCCCTTGAAGAGCACGTTGTCGAAGCCGGAGTCGGCCAGATTTTTGTCGCTGTAGCGGACCTGGGCCTGAATGGTCGCCTCGTAGGCATCCTTCAGAAGCTCGGTCGTGATATACAGGTCGGGCTTGTCCGCGTCGGAGTTGCCGACAGAGGCCAGACGGCGAATGGTCTGCATGGTGGCAAAGCCCATGATGCGGCCAGTGGAGTCGTAGCCGGCCTTCCACATATGGGAGCCATCTTCGCGCTTCAGGTCATTCGGAGTGATTTCGCCATAAGCGACAGCATCACCTTGGTCGAACAGCGCCTTCACGCCTTCGAAGGGGCGGGCGTCCGCATACAGTGCGGCGGCCAAGTTCTCTGCACGAGTGCGCCAGATGTCGATGGCCATGGTGTCGCGGATCGATTTCTGCATGTTCTTGAGCTTGGTCTGGATGATATTCACCATCGCAGCGTCGCCGTTGTTCAGCAGCTGATCTTCCATGTCGTAGGTCGAAATGCCGAAGTAGGCCGCATACAGGAAGAAGGCGGCGGTCAGGATTTCTTTCTTGGCGACCGGGAATTCGGTCTTCGGGCCGTAGGCGCCGGTGTGCTGCTTGCCATATTCCAGGTTGGCCTGGATCTTGAGGCCACCGTTGAAGGACTTGCCTTTCTTGGCCAGCTTCCAGATCAGGACATGGTCCCGAAAATAGATGTCTTCGGGGGTGCGGTTATAGATGAAATCATCTGTAACTGCCTGAAGTTCTTGAATGAGAGCCATGCTCTTTTACCTCGTTATTGTTCGGTGCGCGCCCTGCGCAGTGCTGCGAGCCCGCCTTCAAAAGGCTTGAGCCCATCACCCTTGCCGAGCTGTGGAACCGGCGAATTCTCGCCAGAACCTGTGCCGACAACGGAAGCCTGCTCTTTTGCCGCACCCTTGATTGAAGATTCCATCTGCGCTTTCAGTTCGTTGAACTGCTGCTGCAGATTGCCGATTGCCGCTTCTGCCGATTTCGCCTTGAAGGCATAGTAGGCAGATACGTTATCGAGAACAGGGTTTGCCTGCCGGATAGCCTGGGCCTCCGGGGATGCAACAAACTCCTTGAAGTCCGGATTTTCGGCCAGAAACGCGTCCTGTGCGCCACGAATCTGCTTCGCCTCTTCCTCCTGCTGGAGATCCTGTTTCACTTTCATCGTCGCCCGCTGCTCAATGAGAGGAGCGGTTGCACGAATCATTTCCGAATATGTAATTTCTCCGGATTCAGCTTTGGCCTGGAGGTCAACGAGCTGCTGCTCGAGCTGCACCATGGGGTCGCCCTGATCGCCCTGGCCCTGACCGGCCATCTGCTGATTCAGGGCAGCAAGCTGCATCTGAATGTCCTGAATGTACGAAGGTGTTTCCTGTCCAGCTGGCTGTTCTGTACCGGCCGGAGCCTGCTGCTCTTGCGCACCACCGGGAACAGGCGTTTGCTCCTGACCTGCCGGAGCTTCCTGCGCTGGCGCTGGAGGCTGTTCGGCTACCGGCTGCTGCTGGGCCTGGGGCGCAACATACTCCGCAGAGTTGTCAATGACGCGGCTGTATGTCGGGACCGCTGAATTCTGATCGACCTTTTCCATGGCTTCCTCCTAAGCTGTAATAAAAAAATCCGTCAACATTCTGCGAAAAAATTTCAGTTGAGCGGAACTATATTTCTTTCTCTGCAGTATTTTTCGAGCTGCGAGCGACTCTCTATGCGTGGGCCACTGTCACCCTGAATCTGTGTGCGCAGATGATGGTCGATCCACACGGGATGGTCGTCCATCGTGACAACCTTCGTGAACGTCTGCTGCGCTTCATCCCCGCATTTTGGGCAACGAGTACGCGTGACATGGGCACTCATCGGGCATGTGACTTCAAAGTGATTCGTGCATGTGTCGCACAAGTATTCGTAGGTCGGCATGACTAAAACTCCAGGTGGTTTTCTTCTGGTTTGATTCCGGAGCGAGCCCATTGCAGCACAAAGCCCATCAGCTCCCATGTTTTGTTGCGCAGACGCTCCAAACAGATCTTGGAACCGATCTCTTCATCATAGTTTTTCGGATCTACGCAAGAGGCGTCCGTGACCATGCTGAAACCGTTGATCATCGTGGCCTGGGTGACCAGAGTCTTCTCACCCATTTTCTGCGATTCGAATTTGTCGAAAAATCGAGTGATATCGTTCTCAGTCAGTGTGTCACCGCCGGGAGCACTCAGACTAAAAAAGGTCCGATAGAAAACACTTGCTTGCATCCAAAAAACTGATCCGTCGGCATATTCAACCAAGTAACCAACCTTCCCATCCTGTTCGTAAGGGGCGGCCTCAACCTGCATCACCCCGATATACTTTGTTGGCATTCTTCCTCCTATCCGTTCTGGGCCGTCATGGGCACACCGGGCTTGGCCGGGGCACCGCCTCTTTGCCGCTGCGGAGCCTTTCCGCGCATATTCATTCCTCCGCCGCCAGGGCCGGCCGGCATGGGCTGACCATTCTCGGCCGCACTATTCCCGCCGCGAGCCACCGGGTCATTGCCCGGGCCGCCCTGCGTCTGCATGGCCATCTGGTAGAGCTCTTCGACAAGTTCCACAGGGAGCCCAGCCTGCACAAGAATTTCCATGGCCTGCTCGAGCGGACCGGCCTCGGCCATACGCTCAACCACCTCTCTCCAGCCACGGAACTTCACGGCTTCAAGGAGAGCGCGCTGATCAATCGCCCCGGCAGTAAAGAGATCCACCGCCATCTGGCGTTCTTCGGCCTCAGTCTTGATGACCGTCGAGCCGGATTCAACGATGTAGCTGAAC
>JAJFTD010000081.1 GCA_021373255.1 bacterium | reverse complement strand
ATTCCGTCCGCGGGGAAGTCCGGGATGTCCCGGATCAGTTCTTTGACAGTCATTTCGCTGATCATTGTTAGAGCCTCCGGCTATGCCCTGAGATTCTTTCTATATGGCGGGTAGACTATACCCTTTTCCGTAATAATTGCTGTGATGTAAGCCGCTGGGGTTACGTCGAAGCTGGGGTTTACCACTCGCACCCCTTCCGGCGCAATACGCTGGCCATCGATATGTGTAACTTCTTCGTGTGGGCGCTCTTCAATAGGGATGTCGTCCCCTGATGAAAGCGAGAAATCCACAGTAGACATAGGTGCAGCCACATAAAACGGTATGCCGTGGTGATGCGCGAGGATGGCCACAGAATATGTGCCGATTTTATTTGCCGCATCGCCATTCGCTGCGATCCTGTCGGCTCCGACTACCACGCAGTCAATCTCACCCTTGCGCATAAATGATCCGGCCATGTTGTCGGATATCACGGTTACGGGGATATTATCGCTCAATAGCTCGAAGCATGTAAGTTTCATCCCCTGCAAGCGCGGGCGAGTCTCATCGGCGTAGACCATCACTTTCTTTCCCGCATCCACTGCAGCCCTTATCACTCCAAGCGCAGTGCCGTAACCCACGCATGCCAACGCTCCGGCATTGCAATGGGTGAGCACCCGTGCACCATCGGGGATCAACTCAGCGCCGTGTGCGCCTATGGCCTGGCAAGTTTCTTCGTCTTCCTCAAGCATCACATGCGCGAGCCCGTCCAAAGCATCGCGAATATCATCAACACTGGACCCGACCTGCAGCGCCGCGTGAGCGGCATCCATCATTCGGTCGATCCCCCAGAACAAGTTAACAGCCGTCGGGCGGGTGGCTCTAAGCACATCCGAGGCATGCTCTAATTCGGCGTAAAGCTCCTGCGGGTCATCAACCTCGGATTGCCGTGCAGCGACCGCAATCCCCAACGCCCCGGTAACCCCAATAGCCGGTGCGCCGCGCACTTTCATAGACGTGATCGCCTCTGCGACCTCCTGGTAGCTGGCCAGTTCAATAGTCGACAGCTCAGCAGGTATTCGCGTCTGATCGATCATGATCACTTTGCCGTTTATATAATCTACTGTTCGTTGCATGGTTAGTTAGCGGTTGTTGATCCTATGTTCGGGCAGATCTCTGATCTGGCCCGCATTGACAAAATGGCATCTCCGACGCCACCATGTATGTCCATGAGCAATAGGTGTGGGATCAGGAGATCCCATCTCGCCCCTTTCGGCGCAGATCAGAGATCTGCCCGAACCTTGGGGTGAAATCTACCCGAACCCTGTGCTATTACTACCCAAAGCTAGCCCAGCCGGGCGTTATCCAACGAATGCGCACAGGGGCAGTCCCGAGTATCGGGCATTTCTTTGATCATTTCCAGGATCAGTCTCTTTACGCGCTCGTTGTTTGCTATTAAAACTTTTACGACTTCGTCCGCATTCACTGGTTCCGCGCCACCCTCGGCGACTATGCCGACGTCGTAATCAGTGATGAGTGCGATATTCACGTAGCAGATTTCCTGTTCGATTGCGAGCACGCACTCCGGGTATTGGGTCATATTCACTACATGCCAGCCCATCTTAGTAAACCACGAACTCTCCGCGCGGGTGGAGAAGCGAGGTCCTTGCACTACCACACACGTACCATTGTCGTGCACAGTGACTCCCTGCCTTCGCCCAATCTCTACAGCCAGCTTGCGAAGCTTATGGCAGTAGGGTTCAGCGGAGGAGATGTGTGTTGTGATGGGACCGTCGTAGAATGTGTCTCCCCGACCGGAGGTGCGGTCGATGAACTGGTCGCATATCACGAAATCCCCTGGCTTGATGTTGGCCTGCAGGCTTCCGACAGCATTGGGGCCGATGATCTGTGTTACCCCGAGTTGCTTCATAGCCCAAATATTGGCACGGTAGGGGATCATGTGCGGGGGAAGTTGGTGGTGCTTGCCGTGTCTGGGGAGGAATGCGACCCGCCTGCCGGCGATGGTTCCGATGGCGATGAAGTCGCTGGGCGCGCCGTAAGGCGTCTCTACCTTCACCTCCTCAAAACTATCCATTAAGGAGTAAAACCCCGAACCCCCAAAGACTCCGATCTCAGCCTTAAGCTCAGTCATTGTTCATTCCTTTGCGATTTCTCTGATTCCTCGGCGGTTGATAGGCTATAATGCGGTATAACTACTTTTTCACGGATTCCAGCGCTTGAAGTGCGGCGGCTTGCTCGGCCTGCTTTTTGCTTTTACCCGTTCCACGACCAAGCATATTGTCATCCAGCCTTGCTTCTACAACAAAAGTTTTATCATGATCCGCGCCGGATTCGTTTATGACTACGTAATTGGGGGCTTTTTTATAAAGACCCTGAGTGTGCTCCTGGAGGAGGGTCTTGTAGTCACGAATATGTTCCCGGCGTTCGATATCCTGTAGGATCGACTCAAGTGCACGCAGGATGAACTGCCTGGCAGCCTCAAGCCCGGTATCGAGGTAAATCACCGCCACCAGCGCCTCGAATGCATCCGCAAGTATAGAATGACGCTTCCGGCCTCCGCTAGCCTCCTCGCCGCTGCTCATCAGGATCATATCTGACATTCCGAGCATACGGGCGCTCTCGGCAAGCACAGGTTCACTTACCGCTACAGCCTTTGCCTTGGCAAGCTCACCCTCAGTCCTCTCAGGAAACTGAGTGTAAAGGTACTCCGCAACGACAATGCCAAGCACGGAATCACCCAAAAACTCCAGCCGCTCATTGGACATCGCCTCGGCAGATTCGCCCAGGTAGGACCGGTGCGTAAGCGACTGCTGCAAGAGGGCGAAGTCTTTTACATCCACTTGCAGTTTTCGCACGATCTTTTGAAGTGTTTTTTGATCGAGGGTCATAAGATTATCGGGTTACCCCAGTTTAGCCACCGCCTCGGCGATTCTATCAAGGCCTTTGTCGATGCACTCCATAGAGGTTGCGTATGACAGGCGCACGTAGTTGCCTGCGCCAAATCCGCTTCCGGCTACTACTGCTACCTTGGCATCTTCCAGCAAATAATTGGCGAACGAGTCGGAATCAGTGATCTTCTTGCCGTTGAACTCGCGGCCGAAGAGCTGGGAGACATTCGGGAAGACGTAAAACGCGCCGCCCGGCATCGCACAAGTGATACCCCTAATGTCGTTGAGTCTACTCACTATATGCTTTCGGCGCTTGTCGAACTCCGATACCATCGCACCTACAACTTCGCTCGGGCCGTTAAGTGCAGCCACGGCGGCAGGCTGGGTGAATGACACCAGATTAGAGGCGCTGTGGCTCTGAATAGCCGCCATCGCGCTTACGATCTCTTTGTCGGCAGCCGCGTAACCAAGTCTCCAGCCCGTCATCGAAAATGCTTTGGAGAAGCCGTTAATTGTGATAGTGAGTTTTTTAATCTCATCGCCAAGCGAGGCTATGCTCACATGCTCCCGTCCATCATAAATGATCTTTTCATAAATCTCGTCTGAGAGCACATAGAAGCCCTTCTCCACTGCAAGTTCAGCGATCTGTTCGATCTGCGCGCGGTTATACACGCCGCCGGTTGGGTTAGAGGGGCTGTTCAGGATCAGCATCTTCGTATTGGGTGTGACGGCATCTCTGAGCTTTTCAATAGGAACCGTGAAACCCGTGGACTCGTCCGCGTCCACGTATACAGCCTTGCCCTCGGCCATTCCGACAATCTCAGGATAGCTCACCCAATATGGCGCGGGGATAATTACCTCATCGCCCGGGTCTACCGTTGCCAACACAGCATTGTAAATCGAATGCTTTGCGCCCAACGACACGATAATCTGGTTCGTTGCGTAATCAAGGCCGTTTTCTCTCTTGAGCTTTTCGACAATCGCCTTTTTCAGATCAGCGGTGCCTGCTGTGGGCGTGTATTTGGTAAATCCCGCCGCCAGCGACTTCACAGCCGCGTCCTTGATGAATTGGGGAGTATCGAAGTCAGGCTCGCCAGCGCCGAAGTTGACCACATCTATGCCCTCGGCCTGCATAGCCTTGGCTTTTGCTGTGATCGCCAGCGTTGGTGATGGACTGATCTTATGTGCTCTTTGAGAGATTACTGCCACTATATTTCTCCTTGCAAAAAGAGAGCTGAGAGCTTATTTGACTATCTGCTCTTCGCCCTCTGTTAGCCCTAATACCGTTCACTTAGCACGCGAGGGAGATTTTTAATCGCGACAACGCGAAAGGGCGAAAGCGCGAAATGGATAAAGAGATAACGCAAGTTGGTAACGCAAGTTGTTTCGGGAAACCCTTTTCCCGAAACCTCCGGGCGTACTATCTGCAACATACTCCCAGAATCGCTGAAGAGATGAATGAAATGAAACGCTGAAGGGACTAACGCCGGGAACTTGTACATTCTCATTCAGCGTCTTCATATCCCTTCAGTGCCTCAGCGATTCAATCTCTCAATTCCCTTCGACTACATAAATCGTATTCGGGCTAATCCACGAATCTACGGAATATCAGCGTCGCGTTCTGACCGCCAAAGCCGAAGGAATTGTTCATTGCGTATTCGACCGTTGCCTCACGCGCCTCGTTAGGGACGCAGTCCAAATCGCACTGCGGGTCCGGCTCGCACAAGTTCCGCGTGGGTGGAATGACACCATCGGTGATCGCTTTGATACACGCAATGCTTTCAACCGCTCCGGCAGCGCCGAGCAGGTGGCCGACCATCGATTTAGTCGAGCTAACCATCAGCTTGTATGCATGGTCGCCGAATGCCATCTTGATCGCATTCGTCTCACCCGAGTCACCGACCGGTGTCGATGTTGCATGTGCATTGATATAATCGATCTTTTCCGGTTCCAGCCCCGCGCGGTTGAGCGCATTCTTCATACTTCTGTACGCGCCATCGGGGATGTTTGCCACCATATCGTAGGCATCGGCACTGCAGCCGTAGCCGACCACTTCAGCGTATATCTTCGCGCCGCGGGCCTTGGCATGCTCAAGTTCTTCGAGCAATAAAACGCCGGACCCTTCACCCATCACGAACCCATCCCTGTCCTTATCGAACGGACGGCTGGCATGCTCGGGGTCGTTGTTATTCGTGGACATTGCCTTCATCGTGCAGAAGCCCGCGCAGGAGAGCGGCCTGATAGCGGCTTCGGCTCCACCTGCGAGCATTACATCGGCATCTCCACGTTTGATCATGTGCCATGCCTCACCTGTTGAGTGGCTGGCGGTGGCGCATGCGGTCACAACGGCCATATTGGGTCCTTTGAAACCGGTGAGAATGGCGACCAGGCCGCTGGCCATATTGGCTATGAGCATCGGCACAAAGAACGGGCTGACCCGTCTAGGTCCGCTCTGCATAAGCACGGTCTGCTGCGTTTCCCAAGTCTCAACTCCACCAATGCCGGACCCGATCAGCGCACCCATGCGAGGGGCGTTTTCCTCTGTGACCTCGATCCCACTGTCTTTTACTGCCATAAGTGATGCAGCTACCGCATATTGGACAAATGTATCCATTCTGCGAGCCAGCTTGGCATCGACATAATCAGTTGCGACGAAATTCCTTACCTCGGCAGCGATCTTGGTGGGATGCTCGCAGGCATCGAAATGGGTAATAGGCGCTATGGCGTTCTTGCACGCCTTGAGACCCTCCCAGAATTCTTCCACCGTATTCCCCAGCGGGGTTATCGCGCCGAGACCTGTTATAACTACTCTTTTTTCCTGCATGTATATCCTGCTCATGTAGGGTTGGAGGTTCAAGAAGCGGCCGCCAGGGACCTCATCCTTGAACCTCTCCAAGCGTTGAATTGTGGATTATTATAATCCACTGTCCTTAACTATTAAGCCTGCTTGCCTGTGATATAATCGACAGCCTGCTTCACAGTCTGGATCTTCTCTGCGTCCTCATCCGGGATCTGAATCTCGAACTCGTCCTCGAAACCGATTACGAGGTCTACCACGTCCAGGGAGTCCGCGCCCAAATCGTCTACGAACGACGCTGTCTCAGTGACTTCGTCCTCGCTGACCTTAAGCCTGTCTACTACTACCTTCTTTACTCTCTCTAGAGTTGTCGCCAAAATAGCACCTCCTCACATAACCATCCCGCCGTCAACGGGGATAACTTGCCCGGTAACATAGCTCGACATGGGTCCACAAAGGAACATTACCACATCAGCTACATCTTCCGGGGTTCCAAGGCGCTTCAGTGGGATTTGCTCAGCAATTCCCTTCTTGGCGTCCTCGGGCATTTCTTCTGTCATCACTGTCTGGATGAACCCCGGCGCCACAGCATTGACGTTGACCCCACGGGAGCCCAGCTCCTTAGCGGTGGTCTTAGTCAAGGCGATAACGCCGCCTTTGGATGCGGAATAGTTAGCCTGTCCCGCATTCCCCATAATCCCCATCACACTAGCCATATTGACGATTCTGCCGCTTCGCTGTCTCATCATCAACTTGGCTACCGCCTTGGAGCAATTGAACACACCTTTGAGGTTAGTGTCCAAAACCATATCCCACTCCTGCTCGCTCATGCGAATCAAGAGGTTGTCCCGGGTAATACCAGCATTGTTGACCAGAATATCTATTCTTCCGAACCGGTCAACAACGGCTTGCACCATTTTATCTACGTCTTCAGGGCTCGCAACGCTCCCGTAAACAGCCAAAGCCTCGCCGCCCATCTCCTCAACTTCTTTGGCTACCGAATCAGCCGCTTCAGGAACGAAGTCGGCTATAGCCACTTTTGCGCCTTCCTGCGCGAGCCTCAGGGCGATCGACCTTCCAATGCCCTTGCCGGCTCTGCCCGCGCCTGTAACCAGCGCGATCTGTCCGTCCAATATCAATTTGGTTCTCCGTTTTGTGTCGCGCGCTGCGCGTCTTGAGCCGCGCGCTATGCGTTTTGCGTTTCTTTGGCCGCCTCGACTACAAACTGATAAGCCATGGCGTTTGGAAAAACGCTGTTCAATATCCCGATTCTTGTGTTCCTGAAGATTCTGATGAACTTGCCGACACGCCAGCCGCTACATTCAAACAGGCGCCGGGTCGTGTTCGCCTCAAAAAATCTCAGGTGCGTATTATCGAGAATACCAAAATCAGAGTATTCAAACTGCCCCAGCATTAGCTGCAGCCTGACCCTGTAATATGCAATATTTGGAATCGATGCCAGAACTCGCCCATCGTTTTTTAGCACATCATTCGAGCGCCGCAGCGCCTGCCACGGGTCCCTTAAGTGCTCTAAAACATCCGCGAACACTACCGCGTCGTAGTCCCTCTCCAGCTCATTCCAGACTTCCGGACATTCGATGTCGCCCACAATCAGTCTGTCTGCAAAAGGTTCAGCATCCCTGGCCTGCGCAGCGTCGATCTCAACAGCGGTTACCCTGCAGCCCATCTCCTTCTTCAGATGCTGGGTTACATGCCCCGTGGCACAACCGACCTCCAGCACCTTCGACCCAGGCTTCAACAGATTTACAATCGCCCAATGCGCCGGTCCAAGCTCAGCCTGCCGGTATTCTTTTCTGCTGGGGCCATCATTAAGCACTATATACTGAGCACCGCATCCAGCGTCGCCTTGTCGCTAACAGAGTAAACTTGCGCGTCCTTGGCAATACGCTTTATAAGCCCGGCCAGTACAGATCCTGAGCCTAATTCTATAAAGACTTCGGCCCCCGCGTCAAGCATGGCGTTAACAGACTCCACCCAGCGCACGCTTCCAGTGATCTGCTTGGCGAGATTTACACGAATCTCATCAGCGTCAGTTTCAAAGCTGGCAGTGTAGTTCGCCATAACCGGGACAGCCGTGTTTTGCAGACCGACAGCATGCAGTGCCTCGAGAAGTGCATCTGCCGCATCCTGCATCAGCGGGGAATGGAACCCACCGCTCACGTTCAGCGGCACCACTCTCTTCGCACCCATTTCCGCCGCAATCTCCGAGGCTCGCTTTACACCCGCCTCTTCGCCGGATATTACAGTTTGAATCGGACTGTTGAAGTTGGCTGCCACTACGATTCCTGCATCATCAGCCTTGTTTATGACTTCTTCAACTTGATGAGGCGACAGCCCGAGAATTGCAGCCATAGTGCCGGGGTTATTCTCAGCCGCGCTTTGCATCAGTTCCGCACGAGTACGCACCAGCCTCAAGCCGTCCTCAAATGAGAATGCGCCTGCGGCATACAGTGCCGCATACTCACCCACACTGTGTCCCGCAGTGAACGCAGGAGTAAGCCCGTTTTGCTTTGCAACCTCAAACGCCGCAGCGGAAGTCGTATATAGCGCGGGCTGAGTGTTCAAAGTCTGAGTAAGCTGATCTTCGGGTCCGTTAAAACACAGTTCTGAAAGCGCAAAGCCCAGAGCCGCGTCAGCACGCTTAAATATGTCAGCGGCCACCTCGAAGTTATCCGCCAGATCCTTGCCCATACCTACGGCTTGTGATCCCTGCCCCGGAAAAACGAATGCCAGCTTCTTGCCGCTTAATAAGCCCATTTCATGACTCCAGCAGCCCAAGTGAGGCCCGCGCCGA
Source organism: bacterium (assembly GCA_021373255.1). Lineage (GTDB taxonomy): Bacteria > Armatimonadota > UBA5829 > UBA5829 > UBA5829 > UBA5829. The sequence continues at coordinate 2,228 of JAJFTD010000081.1, read as the reverse complement.
ACCCGACGACAACAATCGTATCGTCTTTCTTAACCCTACCAGCTTGCATAGCTTCGTCCAAGGCAAGCGGAATGGATGCGGCGGATGTATTGCCATACTTGTGCAGGTTAACGAAGAACTTGTCCATAGAAAGCCCCAACCTCTGCACTGCCGATTCGATAATCCTGATATTCGCCTGGTGAGGGATTACCAGGCTGATGTCGCCGGTAGTCATCCCGCATTTGGCCAGGACTTTCTCGATAGCCATCCCCTGGATCTTCACAGCGAACTTGAACACCTCTCGGCCTTCCATGAAGATTTTGTCTTCATGAGCAAGGAGAACCTCAGGTGTGCACGGCTTGCGGCTGCCACCCGCCGGGATTCTAAGCGCATTAGCGCCCGCTCCATCAGAACCGAGTTCAAATGCCAATAGGCCCTGTTCTTCATCCACAGGCCCAACCACCGCTGCGCCCGCGCCGTCACCAAACAGGCAGCACGTGCTTCTATCCGTCCAATTAGTAACCCGCGAGAGCAAATCAGCGCCGATTACAAGCACGTGATTATAAATGCCACTGCGGACAAATGCATTTGCATTCGAGAGGGCATAAACCCATCCCGAACACCCCGCGGAGAGGTCATACGCTGGTGTATCCTTGCAGCCCAATATGTTCTGCACTATGCATGCGGTTGAAGGAAACGGCATGTCTCCAGTCACGGTGGCTACAATTATGAGGTCGATATCCTTAGGCTCCAGCCCCGCACGTTCTATCGCGACTCTTGCGGCCTTTGCGGCATAATCTGATGTCGATTCGCCTTCGGCAGCCATGCGGCGCTCGGAGATTCCGGTCATGTTACGAATCCATTCGTCATTCGTATCGACTATCTTCTCGAGATCCGCGTTAGTGAGAACTTTATCAGGCACCGCGGAACCAATACCGATTATTCCTGCATTTCTGTGGTTACACATAGCTCATCCTTTTACCCACGCTATTCCTGATTAGACGGTATTCGGCTAAGGTGAATAACGCGAGTAGGTTACAATAAGCAAATTACAGGTCGCAGTAGGACCGGCCAGTCAAGGCGACCATAACTTGCTGTCTCTTGCCTATTTGCTGCTTGCGGCGCAGGTGTTTTTCTCGCCTACGCTTGTGAGGTGGTCTCTGATTGTTGAAACCACGTTGCCGCTGACTGCTTCCTTAGCGGCCCTCACGGCACTGACAACCGCGTGAGCATTGGAACGGCCATGGCCTATGATGCACACACCGTCAATTCCAAGCAAAGGTGCGCCGCCATGTTCCGTATAGTCCAATTTTTTCTTTGTACGCTTCAGAACAGGCGCCAATAACGCCACGGGAATCCATGCCAGCGGGTGTGAGCGCAAATCATCTTTTATAAGTTGGCCTACGTACTCGGCGAGTCCCTCGGCAGCTTTCAAAGCCACATTCCCGACAAAGCCGTCCGCCACAATGACATCGGCCTCCCCCGAGAACAAGTGCCTGCCCTCGACATTGCCGACGAAATTGAGCGGGCTTGCCGCCAACTCTTCGTAAGTCGATCGTACAAGCTCATTTCCCTTGCTCTTCTCTTCACCGATAGAGAGCAAAGCGACACGCGGGTTCTTTATAAAAAGCACTTTCTCTGCGTAAATGCTTCCCATCACTGCAAACTGTTTTAGATTATCAACAGAGCAATCAGCCACAGCCCCAACGTCAAGTAGAATTGACGGCCCGTTCTTTCCAGGCCATACAGTGGCGAGCGCGGGCCTGTCAATGCCTTTGATCCGCCCAATTCTAAGCGTGGCCACAGCCATGGCAGCAGCGGTATTACCCACGCTTACCATCGCGTCTGCCTTGCCACCCTTGACCATGGAGGCGGCAACAACCACGGAAGCGTCTCTCTTTGTACGGACGGCATCGACATGATCGTCCATATTAATCGCTTCCGTGGTGTGATGTATCGATATTCTGCCTGATTCAGCCCAGTCCGCCGGTAAATGTCGCTTTATGGCTTCTTCATCGCCTACTAGCACGACATCCACATCGTGGAGCTTGCTGCCCTGCGCCGCTCCCTTGACTATCTCCGCGGGGGCGAAATCGCCACCCATCGCATCGACGGCTATTATCATCCTGCTATACCGTCAGCGAGCAATGTTACTCCCCGCTCTTCTTCTCTTTGATCTGCAGAACCAGCCGACCATTGTAGTAGCCGCACGACGGGCAGGCATGATGCGGCTGCGCAGGCGCGTGGCA
>JAJFTD010000077.1 GCA_021373255.1 bacterium | reverse complement strand
TGGGACGTAGCGCGCTTTGAGGTTTCGGGCCACAGATGGGCCGATCTTTCTGAGAGTGGCTATGGCGTGAGTGTCCTTAACGACTGCAAATACGGTTGGGACATCAAGGACAACGTGATCCGCCTGTCGCTTCTTCGCTCGCCCACCAATCCTGACCCGCTTGCAGACAAGGGCGAGCACGACTTCACTTATTCACTCTACCCGCACGCCGGCTCCTGGCAGGACGGCACGGTCCAAGCCGCGCAAGAGCTCAACGCTCCTATGCAGGCGATAGCCACCGATGCCCACACCGGCGAACTCGGCTCAACCCACTCATTCGTGAGCGTGGACAAGCCCAACGTGATCATCGACGCAGTAAAGCAGGCTGAGGACACCGAAGACATCATCGTCAGAGTCTACGAAGCCTACGGCGCCCGCGGCCCTGTAAAAATGACCTTCGACAGGCCAATCAAACAGGCTACAGAATGCAACCTGCTAGAAGAAGACGACACCAAAGCAGACTTCAACGGCTGCGAAGTGCAGTTCACCATCAAGCCGTTTGAAATCCGCACGTTTAAGCTGAAGCTGGTGTAGTTTCAGCTAACATAGATAGAATGATGATCAGGGGGGCTTCGGCCCCCAATACATCCTAGAATTACCGAAGAGTATATGCCAGGTTGCTTCGGTCCGCGAAGCTGCCCCTTGGGCGACAGCGGTTCTGAAAGAACTGCGAGAGCCGAAGCCGCCGAACGCACCATGTCAAGTTGTATCGTGACGCCTCCGTCCCGATACCGCCGGACGCACAACGTGTGCTGTGTTCCCAGAATCGCTGAAGGGATGAATGAAATGAAAGCGCTGAGTAACTAACACCGAGCACGGCACATTCTCCTTCAGCGCATTCATATCTCTTCAGTATCTCAGCGATTCAAAACTCCATCCATTTACCACATCATTACAAAACAGCAAAGATTCTGGCACATGTAGGAAGGAATAAGGTGGAATGTGCGTCTAATATGAGATATAATGCTGCAAAGATATAATGCCAATCGACCTAGGAGGGGAATGATGCGTTATGCTTGCTATACCGTAGTTCTTGCACTCTGCCTGACCGCGGTTTTGATTTCGCTGCCGTGCACAGTTCAAGCTCAAACAAGTGAATTGGAGTATACGTCTGAAGAGATCCAGAATACATCGGCGGAAGTATTCCTTGAGAGAATGGCTAAACCTGAGCCGGGATATGATAAGTTTGCGGCAATGCACGCGCTGGGTCGTAAGGCTAAAGTAAGCGACCCCGAGACTTGTCGGAACGTACTCAATTTAGTCATATCAACGATGTATGACCAATCCCGTTCTATAAACCAGCGTTTTCAGTGCTGCTATGCCATCAGTGAAAGCGGAGATGCACGTGGTGTACCGTATCTGGTCGAGGTTCTGTTCAAGGACCCCTCGAACACTATGCGATCAGTAGCTGCGGAGGCTTTGGCTGGCTTCAAGAATAGTGCTGAAGCTCACAATGCCCTGGTTCAAGCATCTCAACAGGAAACGGACGCAAAGGTATTAGAGGTAATCAACCGACGTCTGGCTGAAGGTGAAGCGCAATATACACCGGAGCAGATTAAGGAGACATCGGCGGAGGTGTTTCTTGTGAGGATAGGGAAGCCTGAGCCGGGATATGATAAGTTCGCGGCAATGCACGCGCTGGGCCGCAAAGCCAAGGAAAGCGATCTTCAGACTCGTCAAGATATACTGAGCATGGTTGTGTCAGCGATGAATGACAAGTCTCGCTCAATAGATATGCGCTTCCAATGCTGTTATGTCATCAGCGATTGTGGTGATGAACAGTGGGTGCCCTCTCTTGTCGATGTGCTTCTTAATGACCCATCAGATGTCATGCGATCAGTTGCTGCTGAGGCTTTGGGATATTTCAAGAATTGCGCTGCAGCCCAGGATGCCTTGCTTGTGGCGGCTCAAGATGAAAAGAGCCAAAAAGTACTTGATGTGATCAACCGGCAAGGCACTGCCGAATACACTACAGCACAGATCGATGCCATATCAGCGGAAGCATTCCTGAAAAGGTTGCAACAGCCGGAACAGGGATACCACAAGTTCGCGGCGTTGCATGCCCTCGCAAAAAAGGCCAAGGCAAGTGATGCCGATAGCCGTAAAGTTATTCTCACTACGGTTATCGCAGCAATGAATGATAAGTCTCGCACTGAATTACAGCGTTTCCAGTGCTGTTATGTGATCAGCGACTGTGGAGACGAGCAGTGGGTGGGAAGTCTTGTTGATGTGCTGATGAAAGACCCTTCGACGACGATGCGTGCCGTAGCAGCCGAAGCCCTGGGAAAATTCGTCGGCAATGCCACAGCCCACAATGCGCTGCTGAATGCAAGTAAGCAGGAGACAAGCCAGAAAGTGCTTGATGTAATAAACCGCGTCCTGCCTAAGTTCGGTTCCGCATCGTAAATCTGACTTTTATTATGACATACTGGGAGGACAATTCATGAGTCAGTTAGAAAATAATCAAATCGCTGAGCCACAAATAGTTGAGTTTGGCCCATATCGCGTTATAGGTATGAGATATGCAGGAAAGAACGAGAATGCAGAGATCAAGGCGATGTGGGACGGTGAGAACGGGTTCCTTTCACGCATGAGTGAGATCGATACAACATCGGGTGAATGTATGTCATTCGGGCTGTGTCGTTGCATTCCGGGGGTGACGGACGGTTCATTCGAGTATATCGCCGCGCTTCCAGCTAATCCTGACGCGCTTGTGCCCGAGGGGATGGTCGAGGCAAGTATTGGGGCTGCTACCTACGCGGTGTTCACGGTCCCAAGCCTGGGCGAGATTTCACAAGTGTGGACTGAATCAATGGCGTGGCTTGCTGCTCACCCCAATTGGGATGGCTATTGCAACGAGACTGCTTGCGAGTGTGCCGATTATCCTGGCTTTGAGCTTTACCCCGCAGATTTTGGTGTCACCGGCAAGCTGTTCCTTTATATGCCCGTTAGGCCCAAGGCTAATTGAGAACGTTATGCGTTAATGCGTTTTGCGTTGCGCGTTAGCTAGTTTCGAGACGGGTGCGGTACCACACCGCACCCATTTCCTAACCCCCAACCTCCACCTCCCATCCCCCATTAATTGCATTTTATCTAGAATTCTGATGGAATATCTTGTGAATCGCTGCATCTTTCATGTGGAAACGCACACGAGATTGGAGCAAATGAAGTGGAAGACCAGAAATTAATTGAGGCTGTGTTGTCAGGTGATGTGGGGGCGTTCAACCCGCTTATGGACCGTTATTATACGATGGTCTATCGCCTGTGCCTCAATATGAGCGGCAACGTGCCTGATGCTGAAGAGTTGGCGCATGATTCATTTGTGGAGGCCTATCTGAAGCTGGGGCAACTGCGTGAACCGGACAGATTCGGCGGGTGGCTTAAGACACTCGCGCTCAATGTCTGCCGGATGTGGTATCGCCGCAATCAGCAGAGGGTAGTTGAATTGGCTGAGGATCAGGTTGCAGTGGTCGAGGAAGATGTTGAAGACTCCTCGATCCGCGCGAGGATGTCCTATGGCCTTCACACGCTGTCT
>JAJFTD010000049.1 GCA_021373255.1 bacterium | reverse complement strand
CGCCGCAGTTATACTCCGAAAAGCAGCGCTTGGACCATGTGTTCGGCTTTACTCGTCCACGGACGAGGTTTCCGAATATGTTTCGCCTGATGAGGAGTGCCTTACATCCAGGTGGATGGCTAAGGGTACCCAGGACAACGAGTTGCCGATGGCTGCATGATCACAGCAGGCTACCAGTCTCCTTGAGCAGCTCGCGCATTTTGCCCGGATCGATATTCCGCGGTGTCACGCCATCTTTCAACGAGAGTCCAGCCGCCGTTCCTGCAGCCTCACCCATCGCTACACACGCCGGCATAATGCGTATAGCCCCATGCCCCGCTTGAGTGCTTGATACACACCGTCCGGCTACAAGCACATTTTCTAATCCTAATGGCACCATACACCTGTAAGGAATCTCATACCAGTCACCCGCTGGAGGAATCTGCGGACCGGTGACTTGCTCTTCGTCCTTTGTGTAGCCCTCTCCCTTGCCGGAGTGCACATCCACAGGATACGCCAGCCGGCATATTGCATCATCAAACTTCCGCGCGTGTGTGACATCTGCGCCGTTGAATACATACTCTCCAATGATACGCCGTGTTTCACGTATCCCGACATGTGCCGCGCTTCGAAGTAGGAAAGCGTGCTCGAAGCCGGGCACATATTTCTTCACAAAAGCGACAATGGACATCATCTGGCGGCGTCCCTCAATCTCAGCACGAGTGAGATCACCGGCGTCGATACCGTTTACCCCTCCGATGTGAGTGGTGTTGAATGTCACTTCACCCTTGCGCGGGCGGCCGATATAGAATATGAGATCACCCGGTGCATTGTAATCTCCCGCCGCGCGGGCTTGTTCTATTAGCTGATAATAACCTGCCACCGAGATGATCCCATCAGCCAGGACTGCTGGATCAGCATCTGGGGACAGTTTAGGGAAGCGCATCTGGTCGGGGTTGTCTTTTACATACTGCAGCGCCTTTTCAAGATCAACTCCGCCGACATCAAACATCAGCGTCGCCGCTTGGGGTAGGCCTTGTTCGTCCCCTGTTTCGAAACGAGCGCCAAGTGATACTGCAAGGTCACCATCACCCGTGCAGTCGATCAACCTGCGGCATCTGATCTCTTCCTCCCCCGACTTTGAGCGTATGAGCACAACAATCTCCCCACTGTCCGCGATCGATGCTTCCTCGCATAACGCATGAAGACGAATATCCGCACCGGATTCTAGCACCATCTCCTGCAGAGCAAACATCATCGCCTCAGGGTCAAATGAGTTGACCAGCAGCCCGCCAAGGATAGCCAGTCTGCTATTGATCTCATCAAACAGACCCGCGATGAGAGGTTTCCCATCTGATGTGCGATGGGTCATAAATGGATTTACCAGCGCCGCTGTAGCCCAGCCGCCCAGGAACCCGAAGTTCTCGATGATTAATGTCCTGAAGCCCGAGCGCGCAGCCGCAATTGCCGCAGCGCACCCAGCCATCCCGCCACCAGCAACTATGATGTCGTAAGAGTCCGAGTTCATATCTTCACCTATCAAAAAAGCGGGCTCCATATGGAGCCCGCTTTTGTATTCATCCCATTACCAGAGGAATCCTCTGATAATACATGTTTTGATTAGAGTTTGTCGCCCTGTACTGCTGGATTGAATCCAGTAGCTGGGTTAGTAGCATCAGGTACATAAGCGTTATTCTCAAAATCATAGTTGTAGTACATAGGTTCACCCGAGGCAACAGGGTTTGTAGCGGTGCTGCTGGTAGCTTGAGAATTTTTAAGGGTGACATTCTTCACGTGAGTATCAAGGTAAGCAACATTAATCTGCACGCCGTTCTTGAGTCCAGTGGTGTCACCAGCGTGGAAGCCGGCATGCTCATAGAAGATAATGCAGTCAGAGTTGTAAGCGAAGTTGCCTTCTTTTTTGCAGCCACGGAACCATGCCAACTCGGTGGCATACTTCCACCAATAGGAACAAGGATACGTGGTGAGGTTATATTCACTGTTAGCAGGAGGATTGTGCTCAACACCATCAGACGGGCAGAACATGATGTCCTTGCTCTTCATGTGACTGTAAAGGACCTGAACCCAGGTCTGCGGAAGCTCATTTGGGGGAGTAGGCAGCTTACCGATGCCACTCATAAACGTTTTAGTAAGACTATCACTTACATCATTGAGAGCAGTGGTGCTAGCGATAGCAGATGACGGTAGAGTTGCATCGTAGTCGCCCCAATAAACCTGAAGCGCGATTGCGCATTCTTTCATGTTGCTCTGGCAGTTGGACTTTCGCGCGGCCTCTCTGGCTCGGGCAAAAACTGGGAACAGGATTGCAGCCAGAATAGCTATGATCGCGATAACGACCAGAAGTTCGATAAGTGTAAAGCCGCTTTTTCTTCGTGCAGGCATTGAATTACCTCCTATGATTATCGTCTACAAAATATTTTTACTAACTTATTGTTCTTGTGTCCGCATTTCAGCGGGCAATCGATTCGGAAAAACCTATAATAAAGAAAGTGCGCTTTTGGTTGGCACCACCTCCCAGGTTGAATCTCTTGCCATATTCCGCACTACGGACTAATAATGATGCTCCTGTTCAGAGATCGCTGAGTAGGTGTGGATGGGTTTGAGATGTAATAATTGACCCATTGACCCTCATTACCGTCATATGCGGCTGCACATATCGGATTTGCAGGTGTGCCCTCCTGCATATAGTTGAGAGTAATCAGTTTTACATGACCATCAGCAAAGAGCATATTCGAACCATTACCATGAAGCTTAGAGTTTATCGCTGGAGTTGGGGGATCAGTCGATATTTCCCGCCCGATCAGGAAAGGCGTTTCGGGATCCTTACCTCCACTAGTGGCCTGGTCGACAGGGATCGTAGAAGGTCGGCACATTGCGTTGACTCTGCGGTCAATCTCGCGTACCATCATAAGATTGGCAGCATTTCGTACAGCACCTTCAGTCTGCTCCACGAGGTAATAATTCATTACATAGCTCACTGCCGCACTTGCCAAGTAATCCTTTTGGGTGTTGACAGCGGAATATGAAGTATCGTAGATTGCCTGGCATTTCCACACACTGGCTGCATCTGTGGACTTGGTGACAGATTCAACATATGGATAGAGTCCTTCCACCCAGTTGAGACCATAAAGGTATCTATCTGGTTTGCCATCACTATCAGAATCCAGGGGACCGCCGTTAGCGTCTGTAGTCAGACGCACTTCAGGGGTGGTTGTGCCGGCGACCACGCCACCGGTTACCAGTCTATTCGTCGGAAATGTATCTTCCCAGTCTGAAAGATACATTTTCATTGAATTGCCAATCTGCTTGAGGTTTGATTGGCAGTTAGCTGTCTGCGCGGTTTTCCTAGCCTTCGCAAAGACCGGGAAGAGAATCGCAGCCAGAATGGCTATGATCGCGATTACTACCAGCAGCTCTATTAGGGTAAAGCCTTTGCGACCTTTCATTCGTTTTCTCCTCATAACGTCTTGGATGTCTTTCTCGGTTTCAAATAGTCGCGAAAAATAAATACAATAGTGCTCGCTTGTTACTTCTGCCTTCCTAACACCTTCCTTTCCTACTTCATAATTGCAATTTGGGATTGTGACTGCCGTTCAGGCGAGGTCACACAATGCTAGCATAATGAAATCCGGTATGTCAACGAACGTTCTAATCTATGGTCAGTATATTCAATTGACTGCTGAATCTAATTTGCCCCGTTTTCTAGACCTTTTACGGGGTCACAATGTTCCATCCACATCGAAAAAAGGCTGCTGGCTTTCCAAGTAAAATTACAGTTAAAACTTATGATCCTTATCCGCTTGCCTCACACATAGTAAAATGTGGTAAAATACGGGCTATGAACCCAACTGAAGCTGCCCTCAGGGCCATAAAAGACAGAGTCGCTGCCGCAATTGGCGAACTTGAAGAAGCGGCTGTTGACGCCAAGACAAAAGAAAACCATCACCGTCTCTCATCTGCTGCCCGAGAACTGCATAGATGTGCTGATGATATGCAAAACGTCCTAATGCGCATCCGCCCACAGTAAATTGCTTTTTTGACCTGGCAAGCGGGCGGTGGTATTATTCATGTAAGGGTAGAACATTAGACAGACTATTAAACGACTGCGAGGACATCGTGGACAATATTAAAAGTATATCCGAAGACATCCGTGTCCTGCTGGACGAGACTAACCAGGTTCGTGAGAATGCACTGAAACTCTCGCGCGAGGTCATCCGGCTTTCGGCAAACTCCATACGTGCCAGCCACCGCCAGGACTGGGATGAGGCTAATGCTCTCAAGGCCCAGGCGCGAAGCAAGGTGGAAGAAACAAAAGAAATCCTCAAGGACAAACTCGAGATCTACTACACCGGCTACGTACAGGATGCGCAGAAGGAATACGCTGAGTCTGAACTCACTCACGCTATCGTTCGGGAGATCTCACTGCCAAGGCACGATGAACTTGGAGTAGAGCCTGCCGCATATCTTAATGGTCTCGCCGAGGCAATCGGGGAGAGCAGAAGGCATGTCCTTGATGTAATGAGACATGGCGATCTGGATCGAAGCGAGAGAATCCTGGGGATCATGGATGAGGTATATTATGTCCTCATTACATTTGATTATCCCGATGCTGTCACGCAGGGCTTGCGCCGACAAACGGACATGGTCCGTGGGGTGCTGGAACGCACTAGAGCTGACATCACACTGCTTCGTCAACAGCAGAACCTGGAAAACGCCATCGGAACGGCAATAGAGCGGATAGCTAATGGATCAGGTAATAGACAAACTGCGGAGGGCGACTGAACACAGCCCTTACCAGGGGCGTCTATATCTGGTCGGCGGAATAGTCCGGGACAAGTTTCTGAATGCTCCATCCGATGAAGATATAGATATAGTATTAGAGGGCGACGCCGCGGAGCTTGCGGAGTTCCTTTACGCAAAAGGCGTCGCCTCACATCCCCCCGTTACCTATGCGCGCTTCGGCACGGCTATGGTGATCGTTGACGGGCGCCAGGTGGAACTAGTTGGCGCTCGCAAAGAGTCTTACCACCCCAGCAGTCGTAAACCTTATACTGAGCCCGGCACCATAATGGACGACATTCTCCGTCGTGATTTCACTATAAACACTCTCCTTGAGAACCTGCATACCGGAGAAGTCCTCGACCTTACAGGCACCGGCCGAACAGACCTCGCAAATAAAATCATCCGCACGCCGGTAAATCCGGAATTAACCTTCGCCGATGATCCTCTTCGCATGTTGCGCGCGGTGCGGTTTGCTGCCAGGCTTGGCTTTGCGATTGACAAAGAAACATATGCTGCAATACATAGTTGTGCCTACCGCCTGAACATTGTGAGCGCCGAGCGGATACGCGAGGAGTTTATCAAAATATTGATGAGCCGCGCTGCTACCCAGGGTATGGAAATGCTCCGCGAGACCAGACTCCTAAGCTCGTTCGCTCCTGAGCTTGCAGTTATGTATGGTGTCACTCAAAACATCTATCACCTCTATGATGTTTGGACACATACAATGAAGACACTTGAGTCAATTCCTGCAGAATCGGGTATTATTTTAAGGCTGGCTGCTTTGATGCACGATGTCGGCAAGGTTGAGACGAGAAGCGTAGATCCTTCAGGGGCTGTACACTTCTATGATCATCAACGTGTGAGTGCCGAAATTGCCGGGCATATTATGCGTCGGTTAAAATTTTCTAACTCAGAAATACGTGAAATCCAATTTCTCATATCAATGCATCTGCGAGTTGGGGAATATGATCAACAGTGGTCAGATGCCGCAGTGCGTAGATTGGTAAGAGAAGCCGGCGGTCATTTGCAGGATTTGGTTACGCTGACTGAGGCGGACAAGGCTGCAGCGAACCCGGCAATGCCGTCGGTGGACCTGGATACATTTCGGACTCATGTGAACCGTATTCGGGCAGGACTGGCGGGACAGAGGATATGCAGCCCGTTGGATGGGCGAGAGATAATCGAATTGCTTGATATCGAGCCTGGGCCTCAGGTCGGGCAGATCAAAGATTATCTTGAACACGAGATCATAGAGGGAAATCTGCTGCCGGGGGATAAATCGGCGGCGGCGGAATTGGTATTGCGCAAATATGGACGGACTTCTGACACAGACTGAGCAATAAATTGACAGTGATTATAGGGCATGGTATACTCCAGCTAGTTCCGTTTAGTTCCAATTTCCTCAGTCGACGGAACAAAAATGTGATTCGTGCCGGAGTAATTGCCCCGCGGATATCGGATTCACTGTGCAGCAGCATCTGTAAGATCCCAACAATTATGCCGATTATTACATTAATAATTGGCGAAGTGGGGGAGGTGAGCTAAGGATTGCTTATCGAACAGGGCTTAAGACAAACACTTTCCCAAAAGATCGATCCAAAATTGATCATGGCCAACAACATCCTGCAGTTGTCCGCACTGGAACTGCAGCAGGTGGTTGAACAGGAGTTGGCCGAAAACCCGGCGCTCGAGGTTCCCGAGGAGGACCCGTGTGAGAACTGCGAGCAGCCGAAGACCCTTTGCATCGACTGCCCATTCCGCAAGCAGTCCGTGTCCTCTGACGACACCGACCTCAGTGTCTATGAACTTGAACAGCCGATAGACTTCGCCGCTGATGCTGAAGATGGCGAAAGCGACTTCATTGCAAATATACGCGCTGAGATCACCCTTCAAAGCCACCTCACCCAGGTGATGCACTCAGTTATGCCTGCTGAGCAATTGGGCATCGGTGAGTTTATAATTTCAAATATCAACGATTCCGGTTATCTCGAATGCACTGTAGAGGAAATCGCCCATGATATGGGAGTTGATATCGCGGAGGTTGAAGAAGTTCTGGCTATTTTGCAGACATTCGACCCGCCTGGAATAGGTGCTCGTGATTTGCAGGAGTGCTTGAAGATTCAACTCGAACGGTTGGCTGAAGACGATCGGGGAAACCCCGTGGCGCTTGAGATTGTCAGAGATTACTGGTCTGAGATGCTCGGGGGAAAGATCGGCAAAATGGCACGCCGGTTGAAGGTGACTGCCAAGGATATCGTTTCAGCCATAGAATTTGTCAGGAGACAGCTCAATCCTTATCCCGGAAACAGCTTCCGCCCGCCGTATCAAAACGAAGCGACGAATCAGGGCGGCTCTGTGAGGCCGGATGTGGTAGTGCGCAGGACGCAGGCTGGTTATGACATCGAGATTGCCGGTAATGATCAATATGTGCTCAACATCAACTCCCGCTACCGGACGATGTATAACGACATCAAGAATGGCGGCGGAAAGAGTTACACCAAGGACGACAAGAAGCATATCACCGAGTTTGTTGAGCGGGCTGATATGTTTATTCGCTACATTAACGAGCGTCGGCGCACGCTTCGCCAGATCACCAAGGCCATAATCGAGTTCCAGCAGGGCTATCTCGAAACGGGTGCCAAGGCATTCATCAGGCCACTTACCCGTACAAAGATCGCGCGCAGCCTGAGTGTGCATGAGTCGACAGTCAGCCGTGCTACAGCTAACAAGTACCTCCAGTTGCCCAGCGAAGAGGTTGTGTCATTCGACTTCTTCTTTGATGGCGCGGTGTCTGTCAAGGATTTGATCGGTGAGCTGATCGCAAGCGAAGACAAGTGTAATCCCTTGAGCGATCAGCAAATAGCTGAAATTCTTCAAGAGCGCGGGTTGAACGTGGCCCGGCGCACAGTGGTAAAGTATCGCGAAGCCCAGAAGATACTCTCATCAAGGCAGAGAAGACGCTAACTTCCTCTATCCTTTCTTCGTATAATAAGAAAAGCTCCAATGATGACCACGAACCGCTATGCACGTCTTGATTACGAGCGTCAGCAGTCTTATAATCACTGTGCAGACATGACCTACGCATGCAAGTTCAACCCGCGCAGGTATTACCATATTTCATATTAATCACGCATAGGCGGGTGCTGCCCGTCTTCAGGAGATCAGACATGAATATTTCAGCAATACAGGGCTCATTGACCGACCAGGTTTGCGATGCTCTGATAGTTAACCTCTTTGAGGGAGTTACCCAACCTGGTGGCGGCACGGGTGCGGTGGATCGCGCACTCGATGGCGCTATTACCGGTATGATCAAAGACGAAGAGTTCGAGGGGCACTTGGGCGACACTCTTGTAGTGCCGACTTGCGGCAAGCTGCCTGTGCGAAAGGTGGTAGTTGTCGGCCTGGGTAAGCGCGAAGACTTTGATATAAGGAAGATAATGCGCGCGTCGGCCAAAGCAATTAGAAAATGCCGGGATTTTAAGGCTACCACAGTGTGCAGCATACTCCATGGCGCTGGAATCGGTGGGATCGATCCCAGGGATTGCGCAAAGGCTGTTGCACTCGGGACCATACTCGGAGCTTATGAGTATATCCGTCTCAAGACTGAAAATGTAAAGCCCAATCCCATTTCCGCGTTCAATATTGTGGAGATGTCCGGGGAAAAGCTGGATAGCATTAGCTGTGGCATCCACAGCGCCCAGGTGTTGGGTGATGCTATCACATTTACCCGTGATATGGCGAACGAGCCGTCTAATGTGGTTACACCTTCATACCTGGCTGAGCGTGCTGAGGAGATTGCACGTGAGACCGGTGTCGAATGCGCTGTCAGAGATCGTGCCTGGATTGAGCAGAACGGAATGGGTCTGCTCGCTGCTGTGGCGAGGGGAAGCGTTGTGGAGCCAAGGTTCATTGAGATGCGCTACACAGCCACTGGTGCAAAGAAAACAGTCGCAATTGTTGGCAAAGGTATCACCTTTGACACTGGAGGTTACAGCCTGAAATCCACCGATTATATGTATGGCATGAAAGATGATATGTCCGGCGCGGCTGCTGTCCTTGCGGCGATGCGGGCCGTGGGCAGGGAGAAACCTAACGTCAACGTGGTTGCCCTGATCCCTGCTACGGAGAACATGATCGGCCCCACGGCTATTCATCCCGGTGATGTATTCAAATCCTATGATGGCAAGACCGTTGAGGTTAATAATACCGATGCTGAAGGAAGACTTATCCTTTCCGACGCCGTTGCTTATGCCAGAAAGCTGGGTGTTGATGAGATTATCGATGCAGCCACTCTTACCGGAGCCTGTGGGATCGCCTTGGGCAGGGACATGTCAGGCATTTTCGGCACGCGGGATGATCTTGTTGAGAATCTAATCAAGGCCGGCAAGGAATGCGGGGAACTGATGTGGAGGCTTCCGCTTTATGAAGATTACAGAGAGTTTCTAAAGAGCGATGTGGCCGACCTGAAAAATGCCGGCTCACGAGAGGGCGCTGTGATTAACGGTGCGCTGTTTATAGGCAGCTTCGTTGGTGATATTCCCTGGGCGCATATCGACCTATCATCCGCAACTGTAGACAATGATACTGACCTTGCAAAGAAGGGCAGTACTGGCGCTGCGACAGGGACAATTCTGGGATATCTATTGAGCCAGTAGAACTGCTGTTATTGTATAGCGGTCGATTCGGTGTGGGCGTTGTTGCTTATTTTTAAGAGAGTTTCAGCGCCCACTAATTTTATTACTCTCATAGCCTGGTCACTACAGCTCACTACTCTTGCGTTCATTTGTTTATTCTGCATCATTCGGAATGCGGCGAGGAGCGTTTTGATGCCTTCGCTGTCGATGAATGTGACACGCTCCATATTAAAAAGTAGTTCACGGCTGCAGTGTTTTACTATCTCTTCCAGCCTTGGGCCGAGATCGATTGTGGCGGCGAAGTCTATTTCGCCGGACAGGTATACTGTGGGTGCTTGTTTGTCTTGCTTTATTACTATTTGGTAAAGCGTAGTATTCAAGTGGTCAATGTCCTGTTATGATAAATAATGTGGGTCAACGGCGAGACCATGATACCCACGAATAATGGACCTAATAAACCTGATATCGCGCCTTTTCTTCAGATCAGGCATTATACCAACCGATAATTGAACTACACCAACTAATGGAGGAACCAATGGATCTTAACCCGTTCGGACACTCGACATATATGGTCCACAAGCAGTTTTTCAAACTGTTCGGCGGCACGTTCAGAGTATATGACCCAATGGGTGCGCTGGCGTTGTATGCCGATATGAAGGCATTCAAACTCAGGGAAGATATCCGCCTTTATTCAGGTGAGGATAAACTCCACGAGGTTCTCTGCATCAAATCCCGGCATATCATTGACATCTCTGCCACTTACGATGTGGTAGATCCCGCGACTCAGGAGCGGGTTGGCGCACTGAGGCGAAGGGGCTTGAAGTCGATGATTCAGGACGAGTGGGTGATTCTAGACAATACCGATCAAGAGGTTGGCTATATACAAGAGGATAGCATCGTGCTTGCGCTGGTGCGTCGATTCCTGACCAACCTGATTCCACAGAACTTCCATGGTTATATGCGAGGCGTTCCAGTCCTGAAGTTCAGCCAGAATTTCAATCCGTTTACTCTCAGATTATCGCTCGATTTCACTGCGGATACCGGCGGGTATCTTGATCGCAGGCTCGGAATAGCAGCCGCGGTGCTTCTCTGCGCCATAGAGAACAGGCAGCAGTAGAGCTCAACACGTGCTTGCCGCGTGTATATGTAGTTATCCCAGGGTAACCAAATAATGGAATGTTGCCATTATTACCGGGGGTGACACAAATGAGAATGACTTCAACCAAGTTCAATTCTTTGCACGACCTGTTTGTGCAGGAGTTGAAAGACCTCTATGACGTGGAGCATCAGATCATCGAGGCTCTGCCTAAGATGATTCAAGCTGCCTCCGCGCCTGAGGTGAAAAAGAACTTCGAAGACCACCTCAATATGACCAAGGAACAGGCGAACCGCCTGGAGGAGATCTTCGATATGCTCGACCTGAACCCGGAGCGTGAGCACTGTGATGGAATTGCCGGTATAATCAAAGATGGTGAGAAAATCATAAGTGCCGACGCGCCTCCTGATGTGAAGGACGCCGGTCTGATAGCCGCCGCCCAAAAAGTCGAGCACTATGAAATCTCCGGCTACGGCACAGCCCGCACATTCGCGAGGACTATGGGTCACGACGACATAGCCGAGCTGCTTCAGAAGACACTCGACCAGGAGTCGCATACCGATGAGACCCTTAGTGAAGTAGCCGAGAGAGGAATAAACATCCAGGCTGCCGGTGGTTAGCATCCATCGGTAAATGTGATGTTGAATGCTAAACTACAGGGGTGCGGTCACCCAAACCGCACCCCATTCATATAAAGGTATAAAAATAACAAGTAACGAAAGACGCCCTTGCATTGAGCGAAATCGTTACTCGTTATTTTATTGGTTATCTTTTCCTATGGTTAGGATTACTTTCTTCTGCGAATGCCGAAGCCAACGAGTCCGGCGAATCCGCTCAGCATAGCGAGCATGCTGCCCGGCTCTGGAACAGCCGTCATAGTGACGTTGTCCAGATAATAGGTGCCTACATTGAGGATGCGGAATGACAGAGACTCGACCTGGGTTCCAGCTTTAGCGGTAAATGTAGCCGAGTACTTAGTCCACTGATTTGTTAGATTATAATTTTGCAAAGTATCACTGCTACCGTCCAATATTTCGTTACCATTGCAGATCACATTTTGGTTATCCAGAGTGTACCAAGATACTGACTGGAAATTGAGGGTTCCAGTGCCATACGCCCAGAAACTCACTTCATACTTCTGTCCAGGTGTACCTACTACCGGGTTGCACCAAGGATAAGGGGAAGTATATATGACTGTACTCCAATTCTCCGGGGTTGGGCAAATGGTTCTGTCGAATTTAAGGCAGTTGTTGCCATTTACACCACCGCTGACAATTGTGGCAAGTCCAGTGTTACCGGCACCGACAATCCATGCCCAGTCGGGAAGGAAGTCATTATTACCGGATGCACCGACTGTTAAATTTTCAAAACTGCCGTCTGGAACTGTGACTGCGTATGCACCAACCGCCGACAAGGCCAGCAGGACCAAACTCGCAACTACCAGACCTGTTTTGATACGCAAACTTTTAACCATCTTACAATTACTCCTTCCAAGTATTTTGATTCGGAAACACAAGTAGTTCTTCGACTTACTCGCCGTACATAAAAAAAGTAGCGGCTTAAAGAGGATTAAATGCTTTCGCTGAGTCCCACCCCCTTTCGGCTTGTTTCATGGCACAAGCCAGCCTACTACAACTACCAGTGTATTACACTGCCTATATGGTCTGACGTGTTGTGGCAGCGCTTATTCTATATGGCAATTTAACATGGAATTTGCCTATTGTCAATATGGATGTTTGTCTAATTTATTTTAATGGGGCTTTTGAAATTAGTATTTTGTAATAAATACATAAAGGAGTTTTGGAGCTAAAACTCTTGCTTTGTGCGGGAAAACCCAGGGATGTGGTACGCTATTGTCTATAGTATAACTGATGTTTTTGCGCGTAAGACAATAAAGATCGACTTGATTATACAAGATGGCGTATTCGGGCAGTTGCTAGACTTTAATAGTTGTTTATCCACCTTGGTACTCAGTTTGACGTCTCCCCGGCTACCTGCTAGCATGTGGATGAAGTGAGCACACCTGTGAACAAAACCAATGCCATAATCGTAGCCGCGCCAGCGACCGAAAATACCGATCTGCCGATCCAGCCCGCGCACGGCACCAAGTCGCTTATCTCTGTAAACGGCCGACCTGCACTGTATTATGTCGTGGAGAACTTGCGCAAATCTGATCGTATTTCCAAGATTATACTAGTGTCAGATGAGATCGTGCGCGAGGCTGCTCCTAATGTGGATGTTTATGTGGATGCCGCTGGTGATGAGTCAGCGAGCGTTATCGCTGGAATACGCGAGGCTGCGGATGCGTCGCGCTGCATGGTTATGACCGGTGACCTTCCTCTTGCTTCCACTGAGGCCATTGACGACCTTCTGACCTATGCGCCAACCGCTGGAGTAATCTACCCCATAGTGGAAAAGTCGGATGTAAAAGCATCATTCCCAGATCGCGAGGCCTATTACATCGGGACCAGAGAGGGTAAGTTTACAGGCTCAAGCTGCCTGCTTTTCGATCCACAAGTGGCGTTGTCCAGAGAGAGTTTCGTAATCAGTCTGCTCAATGCCCGGCGCGACCCCACCTTACTCCTTGGCTTGGTAGGCCCAGGTCTCGCACTCAAAGTGATGTTTTCCAACGTCTCGGTAAAAGAGCTTGAGGAAACCCTTTCTCGCGTTATAAATGCAGAATGCCGCGTGTTTCTCAGCCATTATCCCGAACTCTTCATCTCAATAGACTCCGCCCGAGATCTGGCTATAATAGAACAATCGCTCAACACCTACATTATATAGGTGTCCCTGTGTCGCCCTCTTCGGTGGAAATCTCGGTGCTTACGCCCATGACTCCCTGAACGCTCAGCACTATGTCCCGCAGCCGGTTAAGGTCCTCAGCCGTTTGCAGAATACCTTTCATGAATACGATGTGATTTGCTGAGCAGAACTTGATACCCGACACATCCACTTCGTTCTGCGCGTCGAGCTTCTTCTTCAGTTGGTCTTCGATATCATCATCTGTGAGTTCGCCTGGAAACTGTTCGATGGATGGTACACCCGGCCCAGGCACGCTATACGCATCAGATAATGCAAATGGCATGGCACCAGCGTCGTGCTCTATCGGACCATATCCAAAATGCGGATCATAATCATCCAGAGCTAATTCATCTTCTGATAGCGCCGGTGCTATGCGTATCAGATTCTCTACTTCCTCTATACCATCCACATCGTAGGCAAGGTCCTCGGCGACTTGTTTCTGGATCAGAGTCTCTACATCACCTGAGAGTATAGCCAGTCCGCCGTGTACTTCCACACGAATTTCCATCAACCGAACCCGCTCATCGGCTATAAGGTTGGCCTTGATTTGTACTGCCTTAAGCCTGTCCGCAACTGCCATATAACACTCTCCTTGCTGTTTGGGCGCAGTTACCATGGCTCTATACCCTGTGCTTATGCGGAGCAAACGGTGTCTCAAAATGAACTCTATGCCTGCGCGTGGGCTGACGACAATGTGATCATACGGCTTAATGTAATGCATAAGCGTCACAACTAATGGGTATCTTGTTACACGCAGACAAGCGCGCGTCAAATAATGTGTGCTTGCCACAACATGTAAGGGAGAGGTGGAGTAAATGAACAACCGTATTATTGTTGCACTATGCTTTGTCCTACTGGTTCTCATCAGTTCGCCTACGTTAGGCATTGTCTATGTTGCGCCTAATGGATCCGGGTCCGGCACGTCGTGGGCGAACCCACTGGGCACCATTCAGGCAGCTATTGACATTGCAGCCGGAGATCAGGTTTGGGTCAAGCACGGCGTTTACTACGAACTTATCATGCTGAAGGATAATGTCCAGGTCTACGGAGGGTTCACTGGTACAGAGACCATGCTTTCCCAGCGCCCGCCGTTTCCCAGGTCTTCAGATGATCCTAATTGTAGCGTCATTGATGGGAGTGGCTGTGGAAGTGTGGTGACCGCCCTTGCAGGTGTTACTTCTAGTGCAGTTATCGACGGATTTACCATTACCGACGGGCTTAACTACTCCACAGGTGGTGGCGGTGTTCTCTGTGTATCGTCATCACCGGTTATTCGCTGGTGCAAGATAGTTGATAATATCGCGGATGTCGGTGCTGGAATGTATCTTAGAAACGCATCACCGACCATTGAGTCCAACACCATCGCCTGTAATAGGGCAGATTTCTTTGGTGGGGGGATCTCGATGGAGTTTTGCTCTAAACCCACCATAAATGACAACACTATCTGCAAGAACGATGGCGGATATATGGGTGGTGGAATAGATGTAGAGGGAGATTCCGCCCCATCAATTATGTGCAACCGAATTGATAGCAATATAGCAGGGTTTGGCGGTGGCATCTATACGCTTTCAAACTGTGCAGCTTTCCAAATCCGAGAGAATGCCATTGTCAACAACACCAGCATCACAGGTGGCGGCGGTGGCATCTACTGCTCTCAGTCCTCGCCAATCATAACTTTCAATTTCATCGAAGCTAACGCATCCATATCCGACGGCGGCGGTATATATTGCTACTATCGAAGTTCGCCTATCGTTACGAACAATGTCATTGCCTTTAATAGCGCCCGGCAATACGGTGGTGGGGTATTTGCCGGACAGTATTCCATACCTCAACTTACTAACAACACCATTGCTCGAAACGCCACGCCAAAGAGGGGCGGTGGTATAGCGCTTATCACTGGTTGTGCTTCACCCATTTCCAACAACCTGGTGGCATATAACACTACCGGTATATATTCCTACTTAAGCAAGCCAGTGTTGCGCAAGAACGACTTCTTTAACGCCGGGGCTAACTACACAGGTATCACAGCCGGATTGGGAGATATCCAGGCATTCCCTAATTTCGTGGACTCCGCAGCAGGTGACTTCCGTATTCAGCAACCGACACCGTGCTACAACGCCGGTTGGAACGGTGCGCCATACATGACCGGCAACGACATCAACGGCTACATAAGAATCCAGGCAGGTACAATAGATATAGGAGCGTACGAGTTGCCGCCTGTTAATTAGTGGAGCAAGTTAACCAATAACCCGGAACCACTGAAGAGCGAGACAGTGGTTCCGGGCATTTCTCCTTTCAGATACTCGACCCTCGACCTTCGGACCCCCGGACTTCCGAGGGCGAACGCACGAATAAACGTTTTGTGATGACATTCAAACAAATGACCCGATTGATGGGAGGCGATCTCCGAATTAATGTTGTCGAAAGCTAGCCGACGGACATAGTTGCTTCGGACCGCGAAGCTGCCGAAGCCGACGCCGAAGGCGGCGAGACAACGTAATTGTGATAGACCAAACCGTTCGAATTATGCGAAACGTGGTCTTTTCGGCCTCTGCGAGGCCGGCTTCGGCAGCTTCGCTACGCTCTGCAGTCCGAAGCAACCTCAGTTTGCTCGCTAACTTACGACAACTATGATCTCCGAATCGCCTCCCCAAAGCCAATGCCAGATCTCCGAATCCGGCTTCTTCGGCATAGGTTTTGGGGTTCGGAGACCCCATTCTTGGCCTTGAGGTGGCGATTCGGAGATCGCCACCTATCATGGTAAACCCTGCCCGACCTCCGGACCTTCGGACCCCCGAACCCCCGGACTTCCCTTCGCGTGTTGTAACCCCGCACCGGCTCTGCTATAATTGCGACGGAGGTAATATGAATCCACAGACCTTTTCCAACCAAGACAGGCAGAAAGCCATCGACCGGGCGGAATTCACGCTTCGGAGTGAGGGCGAAGCCATATTAAAACTATGCGACCGTTTAGACTCGTCATTTGCCGAGGCGGTCGAGATGATAGTCGGCTGCAAGGGCAGGCTGGTTGTTACGGGCATGGGCAAATCTGGCGCTATTGGCCGCAAACTTGCCGGTACATTCTCCAGCACGGGCACTGCATCGCTGTTCCTTCACCCCGCCGAGGGCATACATGGTGATCTCGGAATGGTGACCTCCGAAGATGTGGTGCTGGCGCTTTCCAACAGCGGCGAGACTGACGAAATTGTTAACATACTTCCGGCTATAGCCCGCATCGGCGCGAATATGATTGCTATGGTCGGCCGTCCCGAATCTACTTTGGGTACGTATGCCGCGGTCGTGCTGGACACCAGCGTCGAATGCGAAGCGTGCCCGCTGGGTCTTGCTCCGACCACCAGCACAGCCGTCCAACTGGCGCTTGGCGATGCTCTTGCGCTGGCTGTGATGGAAGCCAGACATTTTACCAGGGAAGATTACGCCCTGTTCCACCCCGGTGGCGCGCTCGGACGCCGCTTGCTTCTGCATGTTGGCGATGTAATGCGTACGGGCAGCGCTGTAGCTATAGCTCCACTCGCTGCTCCTCTCAGAGACGTACTTTTCGCCATTACCAAAGCCGGCGCGGGTGCTGCTCTTGTAGTGGATGACGATGGCAAGCTGGCTGGGATCATTACCGATGGTGACGTCCGCAGGAAACTGCTGGAAGACGATGGGGCGCTGATGAAGGTGGCATCGGAAGTGATGACCGTCGGTCCCAGGAGCATATCACCGGACAAACTCGCAACCGAGGGCTTGCACCTTATGGAAGCTCCTCCGAGACAGATTGGTGAGATGCCTGTGCTGGTTGACGGTAAGCCTGTAGGTATGCTTATGCTAAAAGACCTCGTCGCGGCGGGAATAGTGTAATGAACGACCGCCTTTCCCGGATCAAGCTCCTGGCGATGGACATAGACGGCACGCTCACAGATGGCGCTATGATCTTCTTTAATGGTGAGCAGGTCAAGTCATTTAGTGTATACGATGGCCTCGGTATTCGCCTCGCTGTGAACTACGGCCTGCGGATTGCGTGGGTTACCGGCAATGTGTCGACATCAGTCTCAGAACGCGCGCGGACGCTGGGGGTGGTGGATGTCTACCAGGGCGCGCGATTCAAGTCCAACGCTATGCGTGAATTAATGGAGCAGTATGGCTTGAGCCGTGAAGATGTCGCCTATATTGGCGATGATCTCAATGATCTGCCCGCCTTTGAGGTGTGTGGTGTTTCATTCGCTGTCGATAATGCGGCTGATGAGGTGAAGCAGCGCGCCGATGTGGTTACACAGAAACGCGGCGGCAAGGGGGCTGTGCGTGAGGCGATTGAGGCGATATTGAGGGCGCGCGGTGAATGGGACACGGCAGTTGCCAGCTTCCTTGAGGAGCTGTCAAGGGAAGACGAAGAGAAGAAGGGGCCGGAGGCTGTTGCCTGATGGCGCACGTCACCATCTTCCATACATCTGATATGCATAATAAGCTGACTGCGGATTACGCTCATACCCTGCGCAATCTAAAGGCAGGCACGCCCGGGAGTTTGATGTTCGACTCGGGGGATGCTATATGGTCCGGCAACATATACTGGCGTTTGGGTGGTGAGCCCGTTCTTGATCTCATGAACAGTGTCCCCTACGATGCTTTATGCATGGGCAATCGTGAGTTCCACTTTCTTGGTATAGGTGTGAACGGCAAGATCCACCGTGCCCTCTTTCCTGTGTTGAGCGCCAATATTCGCCCTGCCAAAAAGAGTGGCCATGCACCGGTGCCTTCGCATGCTACCTTTGAGCGGGATGGTGTCCGAGTTGCCGTCTTCGGCCTTACTGTGCCCTGCATTACAGAGAGAATGCTGGTGAAGAAAGTCTCCGACTACTACTTCGAGCCGCCGATACCTGCTGCCGCCGCGATGGTGCAGAAGCTGAAGAGAGAAGCGGATATAGTGATCGCACTTACTCACATCGGGATCAAATCTGATCGTGAACTAGCCGAGAGCGTGCCGGGTATCGACCTGATTCTTGGCGGGCACACCCACGTGCTTGCCGAAGAGCGGGTGGGGGAGACGTGCGTGATTCACCACGGGTTCTACGCGCATTACGTAGGCAGACTGGACCT
>JAJFTD010000045.1 GCA_021373255.1 bacterium | reverse complement strand
GGAGCGGTCGCCGTTGCCGCCTAGCACGCTCTTGCCCATTCCCTCGACAAACGATCCGATACCAAGACCCTTGGAGAGCTTCTGCATCATATCGCTCATCGTGTCGGGAGTGCCGTAAACGGTGTAGTTGCCCTTTTGTGCAAAGTTGCCTATGGCGCCTGCCAGGGCTATCTGCACTTCCTTCATCGCGTCGATCTGCCGTTTGGCAAGTTCAAACTCGATTGCGGACTTCTCAAACTGCTGCTTGTATTCCGCAGACGATCTGTCGACTTCCATCTGCTTGCGGCTGACTTCCACCCGCTCAGCTTCTACCAACACAGGCACGAACTGAATAGCCTTATCGCCTTCCGCCAACTTGGTCTTTGCAGACGAATCCGCGTCGGCCATTGTGAGCGTAGCCTTGGCCTTGTTCTGCGCCGCCATCAACTCGCCTTCGGCTTCTTTCTGCTTCTGGTAAGCGAACGAGTCTGCTTCTCTCTGCTTTCGGACCAACGCCTGCTGCGCTTCGTTTTCGGCAGCGATCAACTTCTGCCTGGCTTCGCGCTCGGCTCCAGCGACCACTTCAACAGTCTTAACCTGCTGGTTCGCTGACTCCTTAGCTGCCTCGGCTTCAAGCCTTGCCTGTTCAGCAGCGGCTCTCTCGGCTTCCTTTTGAGCAACAGCAATCTGCTGATCGCGAGTAGCTACTTCGACTGTCTTGACCTTCTCCACTTCAGTGGTCTGGATCATCTGTTCCTTGGCGATCTCGGTCTGCCGCACAGCCTGTTCGGCTTGCACCTGAGCCTGCTGAGTCTGCCGCTCCTGCTCAATGCGATAAACATCGGCTTCGCGCTGCTTTTCAGCCTGGACCTTGTTTACCTGCATCTGCTGATCGGCTTCAGCGAACGCCTGATCCTGCTGCAGTGTAAGCACGCTCTTGCGGGTGGAAACGTTCTTTACAGTTGTCGCCTGCTCTGCGCTGCGTTCTAGGTCGTTGCGTGCTACCAGGGCAGCCGTAGTGATCTCGGTGATCTTTCGCTTGCCCTGAGCGTCGAATACGTTGTTGTCGTTCAAGTGCGATGGGTCTGTCTGGTCGAGTCTTGAGATTGTGACTGTTTCCAGTGTAAGACCGTTGGGCTCGATCTCTTTGGCTACCTGTTCCTGCACCGAACTTGCGAAGCTCTCGCGGTCGGAGTGGAGTTCGGCGAGGTCGTGCTTTGCTCCCACCGATCTCAGTGCCGATATCAGTTTCTCACCGACCTTGACGTCGATGGCCTCTTCGTGCCCGGACTGCTCACCGAACGATCTTGCCGCATTTAATACCTGCTCCGGCGTGGCGCCGACTCTCATGTAAAACTCCGAGTGCACATCAGCCCGCAGGTAATCTTTGGTGATCAGCGCATCGGCTCCTTCTCGCACACAGGTGAGCTTGATAACCTTGAGCGACACCCGGGTGAGCTTGTGGAATATGGGGAACACCAGGCAACCACCGTCTATGATGACCTTGCTCCCTCCAAAACCGGTCCTCACCATCGCTTCCTCAGGAGATGCCTTCTGGTAGAGCTGAGTCACCAGTGCGATCACAAATGTGAACGCAAGCAGAGCCGCCCCAACGGCTGTCAGTATAACCTGGCTGATCGCGGACACAGGATAGAAATACGGTCCCACGATCATCGCCACCCCAAGCAGCGCCATTAACGCTAACAATGCCATTTTACAAACCCTCCTCTAATGAATATTCTATAGACCGACGCCCGACGCTTGACGCCAGACGATCCTTATCAGAGATTACTTATTCGCACTACAAACCGTTTGTCCTGCTGGTCGAAATCGACAATTATCACCTCCGTTCCAGCAGGCACCTCTTCCACGCCTGCCTCAGTCTTGGCCTGCACGCGGTGTACTGTCCCGTAGGTGTCGCTGATATCTACTGTGCCCACATTCTCGTCAGTCCTGAAGATAGTCTTGCCGAGCGAGCCGATCAATTCAAATCGCGAAACTGCATAGGTTTCGGTCCCCGGCATGATGTGCCCGATAACCCCAATAAGCGCCCTGGTGATAATTGAACTCGCAACGAACGTGATTCCGATTGATGGCCAAAAGTAGATTGCCGGGAACTTCATAATTCCGGCGAGAATACGATTGGTTGTAAGGCCGAATGCACCCCAGCAGAGCATGAATATCCCAATGACTAGTGTGATAGGAACGCGCCCGATGCCTAACAGCAGCAGAACGCGAAGATAGAGGCTGTCGCTATCGGCGTCGCCATGACTATGGGCGTGGTCGGCGTGGCTATGCGCCCCGTGACCATTGGTGATATCATGAGCATGCTCCGCGCCGTTGCCTTGGTGGTCGACATGTCCAAGCGCATCATGGACGTGCTGCACTGCATGCTCAACCCCGTGAGCCGCATGCTCTATCCCGTGGCCGATATCATGCCCGATGTCGTGTCCGGCCCCGTGCCCTTGCGACCCGTCAGCGTGCGCTCCCGTGAACACGGTCGCGATAATCCACACCAGCGATATCAGCAGAGGGATCGCATAGATCAAGTTCCACCATTGAAGTAGATCATCGATTCCCATTGCTCAAACCTCCTGATCGGGCTTGTCCCCGGCATCACCAAGTCCAAGCGCCTGATTAAGCTCAGCGATGGCATCAGCCTTCGCTCGCGCGTTTATTGCCTGCCCCTCAATAAGCTCCAAAGCCTTGAGATCATCTTCCAAAGCAGCAGCATAAGCCAAGTCGCGAGTTTGTGCCTGCATCTCAGCTATCCGGCGAAGAAACTGAGCGTCTCGCGCGCGTCCTTCGGCGGTATGGAGATCATCCTGGAACTGTGCCATTTGCCGCCTCGCTTCAGCAGATGCCGCCCGTGCAGACTCAAGCTGTTCCGTAAGTTCCGCTATCCGCGCCTGGTTCTCCTGCTCTGCCGCTAGCTCCCGCTCAAGCCGATACTGGTTAGCCATGACACCCGCTGCGGACTTCCTTAAGGCCACCAACCGGGCCCTTAAACTTTCCAAAGCCCTCTCAATGTCCGCATTTTGGTCCTCGATAAGCCCAAAGCCAAGTAAGGCAGCGATCCATTTTTTGATTCTTCGCAGAATTTCGCGCATGCGAGTGCTATCTCCTGCCGGATAATGCAAATATGTAATGAATGAGCCCACATTGTTCGCGGCTGGATGCGTTTGCGTCATTAATGCTTGCCAGAAGCGGTTTTTATGACAATGCGAGTGATGTGATTTTACTACTCTGATACCAAAGTGGCAAGGGTAAATAAAGTGGATTATTATGTGCGTCAAGAGGTGGTATGAGCTCACCTATGAGGTGAGCTCATACCATTCAGAAGTTATTATTGTCTGATGAAGATCCGTGCTGTGTTAGGTTCTATTGGCACTGATGTACCGCTCGAAATAGTAGCTTTAGATGTGTCATCATGGCGATACGCATTAAACGGAAGTGTGTAGTAATGAGTGTTTGGATCGTCCGCATTTACAACAACAACACCTCCATATCCGCCATTACTATCGGCAACATAGTTCCGGTATCTGAAGTAGTCGTTGCCACCAATTGGCTGGTCATTACCATCAGGTGTGCCAAGTTCTTTTGTAATCTCATACACTCCAACTTGGATTGGTGGTTCATTTTGAGGATAGTAGTATGTATAGACAAAATCGGCTGTTCCATTACTGGTGAAACTGGAAGCTACAAAACTAGTCCACTCATTCTGGCACAGCAGATAGCTGCATAACCCAAAGTTTATCCAGCCGTCAGGACCGTATGGATTAGCGCCATTTTGCAATGGTAGACAATTCATTGCATATGCATAATGTATTCGCTTTTTGTAATCCCCAATACCACTAGTATTGTTCCAGACAGCAATAATATCGGCGTCGTTAAGGCATCTCAACCAGTAGACTTTGTTATAGCGATTGTTATTCAATACGAATGCATTCTCGCGATGCATTACATCCATCGTGTTATCTGGGCTATTGAGCGCATAGCCATCTGGGAGAGGGTTAATATTCTCACCCCAAAATGGGTCACAATAAACGCGATCATCTTCACCTTGCCAGTTCAGTGTCCCATCTAAGGAACTCTCAGCGCGGTTCACCCTTACAATCAGGCCTTCTTCACGCAGTCGGGGAACGACATATTGAAGGAACTGCTGTACCTCATATGGTTCTCGTGCAATGCCATTATGTGCAACTGTCATTGCTCCACAATCATCGATATACACTCCATCAACACCTAACGCTTGTGTCTTAGCAATAATTCCCTCTAACCATTCTTCCTGATAATCTGTATTTGCCACATGGGTAGGGAATACGTTCTGGTAGTCACTGAGATGCCAATATCGTGCCGGATCAGTTTGTTGCTTTGTATCATCTTTCACATACAACCATTCTGGATGGTTCTGCATAACATACTCAAAGCTCAATGGACTAAGTGACCATCGAAGAGCATTATTAGTATAATCTTCATCTACAGACTGATATAAATAGATTTTTATGTCTGGATTGAGCTTACGCAGAGCTGCGTACTTTGTATAATCCCAAGCATTTCCAGACACCTCATCAGCAGTAATAGCAAGGTCCCGGACCCCATGATTGTTCCAATCCCAAACATATGTGCAAGTATTTATGTTCCTATTATGTATTACTGGAACATGTTCTGTGGCATATGTGCTTTCTCCATATCGCTTAATGTAGAGATGAGCACCATCTAGTAGAACTCCAGGTACGTAGGAGCCAAGATTTCCCCATATTCCAATATAAATACTAGGTTTTATCAAAGATGTTCCAGCAGGAATGGTTACTTCTACCTCGCCGGACTGCTCTAGTGTAGAATTTGGCACATTATAGGTAGCAGCCATTCCCGTGGGTTGACCAGGTACGTTTGAGAATCCAAAACGGAAAATCGGACCGAAACTAGAATCAAAATCAAGTAACCTGATCTTGTCTATATGGAAAACTATGGTGTCACCCGGATGTGGCCTGTTTGGGTCGTTTCCACTTGCATCAACAGACACTGCTGTATACAACTCCATCTGTGCACCTCCAGATGTGTTGTTCTTCAGTGCAAGATATTGATATCCAGGTGATTGTGTAAGGTTAACTGTATATTTATTTACAGGCGGCAGAACACATGTCCATCCATCTGCGACAGAGCAGTCTGGAGTAGACATCTCCCCCCATTCATCTGTAATGCCTGTACCAAATATTGCTACACGTGAGTATGTGCTCTTCTCAAACTCACCTATACCTATCAGGAAATCCATTGGCACTATATCAGAGTCAATAGTAATACCATCACTACATCCTACTGAACTCCATACGCCAGTACCATTCTTAGCTTTGACATAGATATAGTAAGTCCAGTGCCCATAGAGGTTTAGGCCTGTATGTGTCATTGAGTTAACTGTGCCCGTTGATGTCCAAGGTACTATAAAGCCGGATGTTGGAGGAGTTGGAGTTAAGCCAACAGCGTATTGATACTCAGTTACACCAGACTCGGGATCACTTGCAGTCCATGTAGCGTGAAGCTGAGTTGTTGACGTCGTTGATGTACCATCATCCATGACAACAGGTGTTGTTGGAACGGTTGTATCGATAATGATATTCTTGTTATAACTGAGCGATCCAAGAGTGCCTGGGGTTGGCAATGTAAGGACAGCCGGAATGCCGTTGGAATCTACAATGCTGCCGTAATCCAGTTTAAAGGCGTCTACTCCTTTATATTCCAGATCGGTAGATGTTTCTCCATCCCCGACCAAGTAGTCGAAAACCAGTTTGCTTGGGCTGTCATTATACCAATAACATGACCACGAATCGTACTCGCCTGTCTCCATTTCGATACATGGCCAATCTATTGCCTCGACAGGTTCACTGAACTCTACCGTAACGGGGATATCGTTATAAGCTCCGTAAGCGCCGTCTGGAAGGATACTCGTTACATTGGTTACAACAGCACGCTTCAGTTCGTCTGCACCGATGTCTACTTTGGTACCGGAGTTACCTAAGCCAGGAATATCAAGTTGTCGTAATTGGCCATCACAGTCCAGCCAAGTAGATTGCACCACAGTGTCGTCGCCCTTGTCAATGCAAGGTGAAGTAAGCTGAATGTGGAAGTCCATGCTAGATATCTGGCTGGTAAAGTCAGTCATAAGACTAGCATCTCCAGCGAATAGCGGGTCTTGATGAACTTCACCTGTAACCCATGAGTTTTGAGGGGTATTGTTATTGGAAGGCCAAGTACAGTTATTAGTAGCTGAATACAATTCACCTATTCCAACGTATTCGCCTACTACAAAGTATATGCCTCGGGTGTCTGTGGTTACTCCACCTTGATTATAAGCCACAACATTATTAGCTACCAGCATTTTAGGCATACTGTAAACGCAGAATATCCCACTGCCATCATTTGTGATATTGCGGCAGACAGTATTGTTGATAATCTGCGGTCTTCCATACGCAGCATAGATTCCACCACCATAGCCATAATAACGGTATGTGGTGCCATCAAGCCAGTAATGCCCATTTCCTGCAATGATGTTGTTGATGATCATAGAGGAGCTGCCATCACAATATATTCCACCACCGCTGTAATCATAGCCCGGATTGGTACCGAGATACTGGATTCCACCATCTGTGCAGTTAGAGATAATCTTGTTATTGGCTATGGTTGGCGACACATTGACGCAATATATTCCTCCACCGTAGCGTATACCACTTAGCAGTTTGCCCTTGCCATTCTTGATAGTGAAACCATTGATCTCAATCGCTGAAGTAGCGCCACTTGGTACTGTAATTACACTATCGTTAAGATTGGCACCATCCAAGATGGTTTCGTTGGTGCTCCAGTTCCTCTGTTCCTGTGCCGTTTCTGTCCCGGCAAACCCACCAAGCAGTTTTACGCCACTCTTGAGGGTGATGCACTCGTTGTAAGTGCCAGCCGCTACCCATATCTCATCTCCGCTAGCGGCTGTATCCACTCCTGCTTGGACTGTTAATTTTGCGGCAGTCCACGATGATCCATCATTGGTATCATTTCCGCCAATCGCAACATGAATTACTGCAGCCTGAACAGGCGCAATGACAGCAAGCAAGATACATATTCCTAGTAGTATCAGATTGTGCAACTTTGATTTCATAGTACTCCTCCTGAGTTAGTAGTTGTCTTGCATCAACTTAGCATCCTGCGCCGAGTGGCTCTCGGCAATCAATTCCACAGAGCCATCACCTCCTTTATAATCTGCCTATTGGCTGCGCACTGACAAGATCTAGACTCAACAAGCTCACAGCCATTTACTTACAAAAATAGCCCGTGTAATACCTGAACTGCAAATGCAGCCCCGATACTACAACGGGCTCTGTTACATTGTAAATTATAGATGAGTATGAGTCAACAACAAATATAAATTATATTAATGCGGAAAACAATTGGTGTGTCTCAGTCCTGGACAGATTGACATGTCATTAATTTGGCAAATATTAGAATGTCAGAAGATAATAAGGTGAGATAGTCGGCAATGGAATGTGCAAAGATAGTGATGCCGAATCTGCTGTAGGTATTATCTTAAGGGAGTAGTTGGGTTTGTGCCTGAGCCCACTAGTGTTTTGCGATCTATGTTATTCTTGCAACTTTTCTTTCATTGCCTTCAGCCCCGCAATTCCAGGCTTGGTCATTTCGACCGTGGAGAGTATAGCGTCCAACTGCTCTTTTGTGAACAGTTCCTTGTCCAGCACGACCTCGCGGATGGTCTTGCCGCATGACTCAGCCAGTAGTGCTACTTCAGATGCCGATTCATAGCCGATATAGGGGCTCAGGGCTGTGAGCATTATGAAGCTGTTCTCTACCAACTCATGGCAGCGTTCTTTGTCCGCTTCAATGCCTTTTATACATTTTTCGGCGAGCAAGACGGCGGCGTTTTTGAGAAGATGGAGTGATTGGAAAAGATTGTGTGAGAGCATGGGCAGGAACGCATTGAGTTCGAGCTGACCGCTCATTGCTGCCAGAGTGATTGCCTGATCGTTTGCCATGATCTGGAACGCGGCCTGGCTGACGGCTTCCGTAGCCACGGGGTTCACCTTGCCCGGCATTATCGAACTGCCTGCTTGCAGGGCGGGGAGCTTTATCTCGCCTATTCCGGTCCTGGGACCTGAGCTGAGTATTCGCAGGTCAGAGGCGATCTTTGCCAGGTTCACAGCCGCTGCTTTGATAAGCCCCGATACCTCTGCAAACACATCGGCATTTTGCGTGACATCTATCATATTCTCCGCACGCGCCAGGGGCACATTAGACACCTCGCGCAGGAGATCGACGACCACGTATACATACCGCTGGTCGGCGTTGAGCCCTGTGCCTATAGCGGTCCCACCGAGGTTGACCTGCCGCAGCCGTTCTTCTACTTTATATAGCCGCCACCAATCTCTCTGCACCGCCTGTGCCCACGCCGCAAACTCCTGCCCCAGCGTTACCGGCACCGCGTCCTGCATCTCCGTCCGCCCGGTCTTGAGCACACTTGCGAACTCATTCTCTTTCTCCTGCAGTGCACGCTGAAGGTCGGCTATCGCCTGGCTTGCGGGGAGCAGCATTCGTATTGCAGCCAGCTTAACGGCTGTCGGAAAGACATCATTTGTGGACTGCGAGAGGTTCACGTGGTCAAGCGGATGCACTATGCTGTAATCGCCCTTTTGCCCACCCAAAAGCTCGATGGCTCTGTTGGCGATCACTTCATTGGCGTTCATATTAGCCGATGTGCCCGCGCCGCCCTGGAAGACATCTGTGATGAATTGATCGTGGAGCTTGCCCGAGGCGATCTCATCGCATGCATTGGTAATGGCGTTAGCAATCGCCTCGTCCAAATAACCGGTGCGAAGGTTGGCAAGCGCACAGGCTTTTTTAACATCCGCAAGCGCGCGAATCAGCTCTGGGTGGAGCGTTATTCCCGACAGGCAAAAGTTTTGACTGGCCCGCATTGTGTGGACCCCATAATAAGCGTCCGATGGGACCTCCATCGCGCCCAGCAGGTCGTGCTCAATCCTCGTGTTCATAACTGTATTATAGCACGCTTACCAGCTATCTTTAACCGTGACTGACTTGCCCTGGGGCGTTCATCCACGTATCCGGCAAGTGTAGCGATTCGAGTGTAACCCGGGGTTCCTCCAGCTTCTTCACAAGTATAACCGTAGTGCCGTGCGGCCCGGTTTTGAGCAGAACCTGGTCAGAGACCTCCAGCATAATCGAATACCCAAGGCCCATAGACGGTTTTGTCGAGAACCCGCGCAAGAGAGTCGCCTTGGGTAATATAAGTGATTCGATACCCTTCCCTCTATCCGCTACACCAACCCATACCGATCCATCGATAGTCCCTGCGTATACCCGGCCCGAGCCCGCGTGCTTAACTGCGTTCGTAATCGCTTCGCCCACTCCAACCATAAACGTGTGCAGGCGGTCCCCCACTAGCCCGTGTTCCTCGCAAAACTGCTGCGCCTGGCGCCGTGTATATCCGACATCATCAGGGCCACATACTTCTTCTTTAATCTGGCTCGCGGATATATATGGCCTCACGTCTGCTGCGTCGCAGATGTCAAGTTTGCCACTGGTCACGCTAAGGATCGTATCTTTGTAGAATTGCCGTTTTTGTGCTTCGATCTGCTTTTCGAAGTTCCTTCGGTTCTCCTCGGCGCGCTCACGCTCTGTAATATCAATACCGGTGTCGATTACATACTTTGTTTTCCCATCCGCGTCCAGTAAACTCGTGCTGGACCATGCGATCAGCCGCCGTGAACCATCTTTGCCCACTATATGGCTTTCAAACTGGATCGGGAACTTACCTGATGTCAGTTCCTCGAAGAGCGATTTTACCTGCCATATTTGTTCCGGCGCCAGCAGGTCCCATAGATACCTCCCATACACTTCGTCCTGTGAATAGCCCGTGAGCTGTTCAGCCGCCCGATTGAAGCGTACTATTTTCCCATCCGGCCCGAGCACGATCACGATTGCGGTGGAGGTGTATAAGATGGCTGATGTGAACTCCTGC
Source organism: bacterium (assembly GCA_021373255.1). Taxonomy (GTDB): domain Bacteria; phylum Armatimonadota; class UBA5829; order UBA5829; family UBA5829; genus UBA5829. The sequence continues at coordinate 13,873 of JAJFTD010000045.1, read as the reverse complement.
TCTTCGCGCAGTTCTCCGGTTCGTTGTTCCACCAGATCTTCCAGGTGGTCCCGGTATTTCTGCAGTTCTTCTTCAGCACGCTTTCGCTCAGTGATGTCGCGGACAATTGCCTGTATGTTCCCATTCTGGAGTTGCACCGCTGATAACTCGGTTGTGATATATGAGCCGTCCTTACGCTTGAGATCCCACTCGGTTATTGTTCTATCACCCCGCTTTACATTGCTGATGTGAACGGCAAGCCTATCGAGTTCTTCGGGCCTTACAATATCGCTAATGTGCATCGATAATATTTCATCACGTGAGTAACCTAGCATAGCTGCTCCGCTGGGGTTCACATCAATGTAGCGTCCATCACTATCGGCTAAGAAGATGCCGTCAAGAGCCTGTTCCACAAGAGTCCGGTAGCGTTCTTCGCTTTCACGCAGGGCTTCTTCTGCACGTTTTCGATCGGTAATGTCATGAAGAACACCCTCAATGGCTTCGGGAGTGCCATCCGGTTTTCTCCTGAGCCGGGCATTGACCAGCATGTCCACAGGCTGCCCATCCAGCGTTTTCAGTCGCATCTCATAATTCTCGACCTCACCTTTGGCGAGCATCATGTCCAGAAAGAATTGCCGATCCTTTGCATTGTAGTATACATCGGTTACAGGCCGTCCCACCAGCCATTCCGGGTCATATCCTGCATGCTGTTGTATCGACGGGCTGACAATCTCGATTCGCCCATCTACACTTGTCCTGAAGTATACATCATAAAAAGACTCGTATATCTGGCGATATTTTCTCTCACTGTCCCTCAAAGCTTCTTCAGCGCGTTCGCGCTCAGCGATTTCCTGTCTCAGTTGATCGTTAGCCCGTCTCAAGTCTGCTGTTCTATCTACTACCAGCTCTTCCAGTCGCTCACGGTATCTTGCCAACTCCTGTTCGGCCTTGTTGCGCTCTGTGATGTCACGGGCGACCGCTGCGGCGTAGGTGTGCCCATCTATCGACATTACAACAACAGTCATCTCAGTGGGAATCAGACTACCATCTCGCTTTCTTAGCGAAGTAGTCAGGGTAGTTGGCGCGGCTGAAGCCTCGGCAGACAGCAGCTCAGAGACTTTTTTCCAAGCGGATGTGTCTGCAATGTCGTAGATGGTCATATTTACCAGATCGGCATTGGTGTAATCGAGAATGTTGCATGTTGATTCATTCCAGTCTACAAGCTGCCCTGATGGAAGTTTTGCTAAAAGAATCGCATCGTTGCTCTGGTCCAGCAGTGCTCTGAATCTTTCGAGGTCAGCCAGCCGTCTCTGCAGTTCGGGATAATAACTTTTACTGGCGGAGGACTCACCCAAGCCTATGATCTTGTCACGAAGGGTGCTCCAGTCTCTTTTTGCGTCAGAGCGCTTGCTCATAGACTACCTCAACATCCCTTTGGCTGGGCGCGCGAGGATTGGTTGCTATATCCAGATCATCCATGGCATGCCTTGCGAGTTCAGGAATGTCCGAGTGTTTCACACCTATATCAGATAGCTTTGGAGCTACTCCGACCGACTGCACAAGTTCCTTCAGTGCATTCACGAGTATTATCTTGACGTCTTCAGAGCTTTTTTTAGCCACGTCCAATCCCATTGCATCAGCTATCTCGGTATATTCATCAGCGGCCTCAGCGAAGTTATATGAAACGACATACGGCATCAGGATAGCGTTTGACTCACCATGTGGTTTATCAAGCAGTCCTCCAAGGCTGTGAGCCATTGCATGCGCCAGGCCCAGACCTGCGTTAGAGAAAGCGAGACCGGCGCTCAAACTCGCACGCATCATTTTGCCGCGCGGTATCATGTTTTCGGGTTCACGTATTGTCGCAGCCAGGTAATGCGGCACAAGCCGGCAGGCTTCTAGTGCGAACATGCTCGTGATAGGTGACTGGGCATTGGATACAAACGCTTCAAGAGCGTGGACCAGCACATCAAGACCAGTGTAGGCGGTTAGGTCGGAGGGCATAGTGGTGAGTGTAACAGGATCGATCAGAGCAGCATCGGGCACAATAGTCTTGCTGATGATTGCAATTTTAACTCGTCTCGCGAGGTCGGTGATAATGGCAAATTGCGAAACCTCGGCTGCGCTACCGCTGGTAGTTGGAATGCAGATTAATGGAGGCGCGGGAATAGGCACTTCGTCGACGCCTTCGAAGTCAAGAATATGTTTTTCGTTTGTGACAACAATCCCTATGCCCTTTGCGCAATCTATAGGGCTACCACCACCTACGGCCACGATCGCGTTGCATCGCTCCTGGCGGTAGACCTCTGCTCCAGCCATTACTTCTTCGGCTCGCGGATTAGATGTTACATCTGAGAACACGATATGAGATATTTCAGCGGACTCAAGTGTATCGGTTACATCCTTCGTCCACCCGGCTTTTATCACCCCGGGGTCGGTCACGACAAGTACTTTGCGTGCGCCAAAGTTAGCCGCGTACTGCGCCACAAGGTGTCGAGCTCCTGACCCAAACACAAACTCCGGCGCCACAAATTTGCGTAATTCCAGCTCCATAGCTGGGTTCATCTATTTTACCCCTCCTTGGGGATGAGTCTTGAATGCACGTATGCCCCACACATTATCAGTGTTATACCGTTTTACCCGATTATGAAGGCATCCAACCTCATCTGGAAATATATCTCTGCAATATAGCCTGCCCACTCGTGCATCACTTCATATTTTCAGCCACGTGATCACAAATCGCATCTCGAATCGAGCAGCCAGGCTCGGCTTGTCCTGCCTCGCCGGATATGGATGCAGCATAATAATCCTCAATTGCTACGCTGTATTTTGCGTTCTCATCGAGCTTATCCTGGCCTATATAAAGCATGCCATCGCGCAGGTGAGCCCCGGCAAGGGCGGTATCAGTTCGCGAGGTGAACTCTTCGATCTGCTTGCCTGTGAGCGCGAGCCGCGAAATGCGATTGGGATAAACAAACATCCGTCGTATGTCCAGCGGTGTCACTGTTCCAGCCCTCAGCCCATTTTCAACGTCTTCCTTGGGCATCAAGCCTACTTGTGCTCCGACGGCTTGTCGAATAACCTCGGCAACCCACTCAGCAGCTTCGGGTGTCGGCACGGGCTTGTTAAGATTGCCTACCTTGGCAGTAAACGGCTTCGTATACTGTGCAAGAATCTTCTCTATATCCGTTGCGGGTTTGATCGAAGAGTTTACCTCAACCAGCTTGCTATTGTATCGCTCGACATGGAATTTACCATCATTTAGCCGGCTCAGCGTGAGGTATAGCTTGCCCACAGTCTTACCCCACTCACCGTCCTGGCAGATAATTGTTCCGCCTATCCATCCAGGCTGAGCGTTCTCGTGTTTGACCAGGGTAGGTTGGAACAGCCATGTGTGCGAATCCCCACCGATAATAACATCTATCCGAGGTACACGGGTTGCCAACTCGATGTCAGATGGATACCCCAAGTGGCTGAGCGCAATGATGAAGTCGCACTTCGGCTCCATCTCCGAGATGGTCTTCTTTGCAGTCTCCACAGGGTCTGCGATGGTCAGCCCTTTAGCCTGCTCATAAGTTGCTACCCGGCTTGCAGTGACGCCAAAGACTCCAATCCTGAGCCCATCCACGTTCAATATCTTGTATGGCGGGACAATGGTCTTGCCTGTGGAAGCATCTATCACATTCGCCGCCACTACTGGGAACCGCGCTTGCTTGATCCTATCCAGCATTATTTGTTGGGCCTCTGGGCCATCCGCGCCCTTGAACTCATTGTTGCCCAGCGTCATTATGTCATAGGGCACGGCGTTCATAATGGCAAAGTCAGGAACGCCATGCAGTTCCGCCAGTGGTCCACGTGTAAATACATCTCCCGCATCCATCACCAACACCCGCTTGCCGCTTTCTTTCTTCAGCTTCCTGATTAACGCAGCCCTGCGAGCCGCTCCGCCCACATCGGTTTCGCCTTTGCCGAGCTTGGAGTAATCGAACGGGAACATGTGCCCGTGGATATCGTTTGTATGCAGGATGGTGAGTGTGATAGGCAGCGGCTTCTGCGCTGCAACAGACACACCTGATGATACAAGCGAAAGCAGAACAACAGCCGTTACCGGCAGAAATTTCATGCGGGACATGAATCTCCTCCGTTGAGTGAATTAGGTTAAGTTAAGCGGAATTATACCACATCCTCGTGTTGTTTAATTGCATTGAGGGTAACCAAATTATGACGAGGTGATTTATGCCTCATTACAAAGAATGAAACGCGAGGATACGCTGATGGAGTACTATCCTGATTTTATGGATGATGAAGAGGATGTCGGCGGCCTGGTCAGGTTGAGTCGCGTTAGATATCAATTAGCTGATGGCCAACCCGATGCCATGGGTTGGCGTGTGTTGGATGTGGATGGCCTGGAATTCGGCGCGGTGTCTGATCTGCTCGCTGATGTAGGCACCGGCCAGATTGTCTTCGCGGCGATCAAGAATTTCACGTCCGGCACAACAGCCCTGATCCCGGTCGAGGGCATGTATCTCGATCTTGTGGAAAGTGTGGTCGTGATCCCAGTAAGGGAGTGCGACGTCCATGATAGCCCGGACTTCACAGACGATGTGGTTGATGTCATGCCATTTGTAGAGTATTGGCTCAGGAGAATAGCTGCGTGAGCTTCTATCACAGGTCGGCAGCGATAATGGTCAGAAAGCCGGGGTTGGATACCAGCCCCGGCTTAATTATTTTCATCGCACTCGAAACCTCTTCAGCCTCAACGCATTACTCACCACCGAGATTGAGCTTGCTGCCATGGCTGCTGCTGCTATCATTGGGCTTAGCAGCGCGCCAGTAGCGGGGTAGATCACTCCTGCCGCTATGGGTATGCCGACGACATTATAGATGAACGCGAAGAACAGGTTCTGTTTGATGTTCTTCATTGTGGCGCGTGACAGGGTTATGGCTGTGACTACACCATTCAAGTCACCGCTTATCAACGTAACATCAGCGGACTCTATTGCAACGTCCGTGCCGCTGCCTATCGCGATGCCAAGATCTGCCTGTGCGAGGGCGGGGGCGTCGTTGATGCCATCTCCCACCATCGCAACCATCTCTCCACGCTCCTGCAGCGTCTTCACACTGTCGGCCTTTTCACCAGGCAGCACCTCAGCCATCACCTGGTCAATCCCAACCTCGGAGGCCACAGCCCGGGCGGTTTGCTCGTTATCACCGGTGATCATCACCACTTTAAGCCCAGCGCTCTTGAGCTTTACCACAGCCGCTCTCGAACCCGACTTCACCGTGTCCGCCACCGCTGCGAGACCTACGGCGCGCCCGTCTACCGATACAAGCATGGCCGTTTTGCCCTGAGATTGCAACTGGCCTACCTGCGTGTTCAAAGCAGCAGTATCCACGCCACTCTCACTCATCATCCTGACAGTCCCGACCATCACCTCACGCCCGTCCACAGTCGCCCGAATCCCACCACCGGGCAACGCCTCAAACTTGGTGGGGGATGTCACTACAACCCCTCGTGCTTCTGCGCCCTTGACGATAGCTTCGCCCAGCGGGTGTTCACTGCCCTTCTCAGCCGATGCTGCTAACGCCAGCAAGTCGTTTTCCGGGAGTTCACCCAGGGTCATGAAGTCTGTTAAGGCTGGTTCACCACGAGTTATTGTGCCGGTCTTGTCCAGTACCACTGTAGTCAGCTTTCGCGCGATCTCCAGAGCTTCTGCGCTGCGGATCAGGATGCCGTTCTCAGCGCCTTTGCCGGTGCCCACAGCCACAGCGGTAGGAGTCGCCAGCCCAAGTGCACACGGGCATGCAATAATCAACACCGCTACAAACGTCACCAACGCGAACGTGATCGACGGCGGCGGACCCACGATATACCACACCACAAACGTCGCGATGGCTATACACACCACCACAGGCACGAAATACCCCGCCACTGTATCCGCCAGCTTTTGTATGGGAGCTTTAGTCGCCTGTGCCTGCCGCACCAGCCTCACTATCTGCGCCAAAGCTGTATCCCTGCCGATCTTCCTGGCCTGGAACGTGAAGCTGCCAGTTTTGTTGATCGTAGCGCCTATTACCTCGTCCCCCGGCTGCTTGTCCGCAGGTACGCTCTCACCAGTGATCATCGATTCATCTATGGCCGACGCCCCTTCGGTGATAATTCCGTCTACAGGTATCTTCTCGCCGGGGCGTACTATAACCAGGTCACCAACGCGCACATCTTCCACCGGCACATCCATCTCGCGCCCATCGCGCACCACGCGTGCAGTTTTTGCCTGCAAGCTTAATAGCTTTCTGATGGCATCGGATGTATGGCTCTTAGCCCGCGCTTCCAATAGCCTCCCGATCAAGATGAGGGTGATGATCACTGCGGCGGTTTCATAATAAACATGCGGCTCAATTCCGTAAGCCCTGAACAGACCCGGGAAGAACGTCGCCACTGCGCTGTATACATAAGCCGCCCCCGTGCCGATTGCGATCAGCACGTTCATGTCGCTCGCTCTGTTGCTGACCGATGACCACGCGCTCTTGTATATCCTCCAGCCTGCCCAGAACAGCACAACACCTGTGAGTACAAACTCGATATATACCAGCGGCGACGGCGGCATCGTTTTCAGTGCCATGCCGAATATGACGACAGGGATAGTCAACGCTGCCGATACCAGTACCCGTGTCCACAACTCCCTGACCTCAGCATCCGCCCCCGGCCCAACTTCTTCCTCCGGTTCCGTGCCCTCCACCACCTCAGTGGCTGTATATCCCAGCTTTTCTATCTCATGAATGATCCCACTCGGTTGTATCTTGGCGGGGTCGTAAGTTACGGATGCACGCTCGGTATCGAAGTTCGTGCTTGAGTTCAGCACGCCATCGCAGCGCTGCAGCACTTTATCTACTGCGAGCAAACAGCTCGGGCAATGTATCCCGCCCACAGCGAACTCAGTCTCTACAGCTTGCTGCACTGGTTCCTCTTCTGCAGGCAGAGCCACGACCACGCCTCGATACATATTCATTGCACAGGTAAATGCGTATTCGCCCGGTTTTGGAGGCGTGAATGTGACCTCGGTAGTCTGATATGCCGGGAGCGGTTTCACGATGTTGAAGTCCCGCATCATAAGTGTATCAGAGCAAGATGCCGTCTCTTGCCGATTAAACTTTAACTTCACAGGCGACCCCGCGCGCACCACAACCCGGTTCGGCTGGTAGCTGCCCTCTACCTTGATCTCTATCTCTTGAACACCACCAGCCCCAAATACGGCTCTCCTCCCGCCCCTCTTACCAAAGAAGAACCAGAGAACAAATAATATCAACGCGATACCGGCAAACAGCACCGCAAGCTCAGTTCCATTCATCTCAGCGCACCTCTGCTGTTATCATACCCATTTCTTCTCCATATTACTACCCCTGGGGGTATATAAGTTGCATTGCCCAGCACCCAGTTTCTTATCAATGTGTGACGGGAAAATATACATGTGCATGCAAACATCTTGATATTGCGGAGGATAAGATAATGCGAAGAAATATTTATATATTACTTGTGTCACTTGTTGTGATGACATTCCCGCTTGTTGCGTCTGCGCAGACTTCCGCTTCTCAATGTGGAGTGGCGCCTGCCGCGCTTGGGGCTGGACCGGCAAGCCAACTGTCGGGCCTTTCGGGTCCGGCTTTTGACCAGGTTTATGCCCGCGGGATGTATCAACAGCATGCAGATATAGCGGCATTGGGGAGCTTGGCGGTAGCTCGTTCCAGTTCTCCTGATATACGAAACCTCGCGGGTCACATCCGCAATGAGCAGCTTGATCTGAACCGCAAGCTGGCGTCCTGGTATTCAGGACAAAATCTGACGGTCAACAATGATCGATATAACAGGATAATTGCAGGTTTGAACTGTTCAAACGGAATGGCTTTCAGCGTGGCATGGGCACAGGCTATTATACCTCTGCTCCAACAGTCAGGACAGGCTTCCGATCTTGCTCAGACTCAGGCCGCTAATCCACCGCTGCGTAATCAGGCCAAGATTGTTTCAAGGTCTGCGTTCAATGAAACCAAGGCCCTTCAACAGTGGCTACAGACTGGCTATACAGGCCGAGGATCATATAACCCCTATTATTATGGAGGCTATGGTCCATACTATAGCCCGTATTATAGTCCTTTCTATGGTGGTTACTATGGTCCTTATTATGGCTCAGGAGGTGGGTTCAGCCTTGGCTTCGGGTTCTATGGGCATTAACCTAAGTGATCCAGGAGCAATACCGGTCACTTAGCGCGAGACTTTTAATCGCGACAGCGCGAAAGGGCGAAAACGCGAAAAGGGACGAAGAGATAACGCATGTTGGATGGATGAAAAGATAACGTACGTTGCTTCGGCATCCTGATGCCAAAGCCGCCGGACGCACTATCTATAACATGTCTCCGGAATCGCTGAAGGGATGGATAAAATGAAACGCTGAAAGGCTAACGCTGTACACTTGCACATTCTAATTCAGCGTTTTCATTATCATTCAGTGTCTCAGCGATTCAATCCCCCAATTCCCTTTTCGCGTTTTCTAAAATTTCGCGCTGTAGCGATAAAATTCCCTTCCTACTGGGGCTAAGCAGGTTATGCCAGGTCTAAAACCGCAGGTCGCGCTCGCCGTTGCGAATGCGTTCCAGGTACTGTTCGGCTTTTTCTCTTACTTTTTCGTTGGGGATAGCCGTGAGTTCCCTGGCTATGGCCTGGCTGCCCATGTCACGCAGTTCATCATCTGCGTAGTCTTCGATATACTCCTGCAGCGTCAAAATGGCGTTTGCCTGACAGACATTGCCTATCTGGCCGGTTTTTGCCAGGCGCATGAACCGGTCGCCTGTTCGACCTTCGCGATAGCATGCGGTGCAGTAGCTGGGGATATAGCCGTCACCGATCAGGTCTTTGAGCATTTCGGTTGGTGACCGGTGGTCCTGCGGCTCGAACTGTGGAGTGTGTTCTTCAAATCCGAGCTTCTTTGTGCTGGCGTAGCCTCCGACTCCGGTGCATGACCCCGCGCTTACCTGGGATATACCCAGTGCTATGATCTCCTCACGATAACCCTTTGGCTCCCTTGTCGAGAGGATCATTCCCGTATACGGCACTGCGAGGCGAAGAACGGCTACGACCTTCTTGAAATCATCGTCGGACACCAGGTATGGGAAGTTCTGCGCTTTAACTCCCTCGGCTGTGCGTATTCTGGGCACGGAAAGGGTGTGAGGCCCAACCCCGAACGCGGCTTCAAGATGCTCAGCAGCCATCAGCATACCAACAGTCTCATATCTCCAGTCATACAGCCCATAAAGCACTCCCAAACCGACATCGTTTATGCCGCCCTGCATTGCGCGTCCGTGGGCTTCGGTGTGCCACTCATAGTTGTGCTTGGGACCGGCGGGGTGTACCTTAAGATAGGTGGGCTTGTGGTAGGTTTCCTGGAACAGGGTGTAGGTGCCTATTTCGGCTTCCTTGAGCTTGCGGTAATCCTCTACCGTTGTGGCTGCGATGTTTATGTTCACCCTGCGGATTGCGCCGTTATCGAACTTCAAAGAGTAGATAGTCTTAATGGACTCAAGCACATATTCCAGCGGGCAGTTCACGGGGTCCTCACCCGTCTCAAGCACAATACGCTTGTGCCCCAGGCTTTCGAGTATGCGGACTTCCTCGGCAAGCTCTTCCTGTGTGAGCTTACGCCTGGTCATACAGTGGTCGTGGTTATAGCCGCAGTAGGTGCACTTGTTAACGCAGTAATCAGATAGATACAGGGGGGCGAACATCACTATCCGGCGGCCGTAGATGTGCTCTTTGATCTTACGCGCCAGGGTGAATACATCCTCCAAAATCTCAGGTGAAGTTACATTAAAGAGCACTGCCGCCTCACGATGGGTAAGGCCATGATATTGCGCGGCTTTGTCAAGGATTTGCTTGACTCGCGCAGGGTCTTCGGCTTCCGTTTTGGCCTGCTCAAGAGTTTCTGTTATTTCATCATGGCTGATGAACTCGTTGGAATCCATGGATTTTGGGTCATACATCGCTGTTCTACCTCCGCCCCCCAAACTAGGGCAATTCTTTCGTTAAAGCAGTCTTTACGGATACTTGCTTGACGCGGCCAAGCCGTCCCGTGAGCGCGCTGATCTCATCGCCGGTGCCATCAACAATTATTGAGATCACCGAGACACCGCGCTCTCTATACGGAATCCCCATCCGGCCTACGATGATCCCCGAAAACTCATGCAGCACGCCATTGACCTCTTCAGCGGCGCCAAAGTTCTCCAGCACTATTCCGACCACTCCCAGTCGCTTTTGCAAGCCAATCCTCCCATAAACCAAACGCCCTCCCGCATAAATCGCAGGAGGGCGCAATAAGCAAGTAAACTATTTGCCACGCTGTGCGCGCCTTCCCGCTCGGGTAAAAAACTGCCTTGCGGTCGGGTTTAGTCCAAACCAACAGCAGAACGCATCCCGCTGTCCGTTAACCCTATTCTACCCCTGTAGAGAGCATTCGTCAAGGCGTTAATGGGGCTTTAGTGTGGGTTTGATGGCTGGATAGTTTGATGGTTTGGAAGGGACGAAGAGATAACCCAAGTTGTTTCGGGACGCCCCCGTCCCGATACGGGCTAACATAATGAGGTTCGGGCCAGATGTGTCATCTGGCCCGGAAAGAACAAAATGAGATCTCCTGATCTCACCACGTCTCGCTCACACATACACGTGATGAATGTCTATCGCCAAACACTCTTCATCTCATACACATTCAGCGAAACCAACTTAGCTTCGCCGCCCTTGGCATAGACTTCCAACCCATCACTCGCATCCGACGGCAGAATCCTGTGTGTAATTAGCTTGGCTCCATCATTGCCAATCACTTCAACTGAGGACCAGTCCAGGAATATGCGCATCTTTACTTTACCGTCTATAAGCTCCATAGGTGCATCGGACACTTTGTCGAAGATCTCTGGATTAGTTTTCAAGCCGGAGTGGCTTCGGTCCAGGAATAGCTTTTTATCAGCAACCCTGTAGCCGACGATGGTCTCTTCGTCCTTGCCCTTACGCATCTTGACGCCGAACTCACTCGCACTGCCGGGCTGGAACTCGGCTATCAGCTCCAGCGTTTTGCCATGCATACCATCGAGTATGTTCGATGCGGGAGTAATCGTTTGATTGTCCCAATACTTACGCTCCCCGCGCAGTGCTTCGGTCTCTTTCACGGGTTCCTGCACCAGGCGGACGCCATCGGATAGGGTCCTTAACTTGAGCTCGTACGGTATGGTCATCCCACCACCGGACCAAGGCTGGGTTGGCCAATCCTTGTAGGCCCACCAGTATAGCCAACTGATCATAATCCGCCGCCCGTCAGGCACATCACTGAAGGTCTGCGACGCGTAGCAGTCTACACCATAATTCATCGGAATCTGATCAGATTCGGGCGTGAAAATCTTTCCATCGAACTTACCCAGCATATACCACCGTCCACCACCGCTGAGGACCCATTTCTTGTTCTCTGCGCTGCCGTCGATTGGAAGCTCATAGAAGTCCGGGCATTCGGTCTCGATGTTGGAGTTGATGCTCTCAAAGGTCCAGTCCCGCAGGTTGGGTGAGCTGTAGAACCTCAACAGCCCTCCTGCGACTACCATAATCCAGCGCTTGGTCGGCTCGTGCCAGAAGACTTTGGGATCGCGGAAATCCTTGTAGTCCGGTTGGCCGGGGATGTCTTTGAGCTTAGGGATGACCGGGTTTTTCTCATACTTGGTGAAGTTTATCCCATCCGCACTATAGGCAATCGCCTGATCTTCATAATTGTCTGCACCGTGGTAAGTGTATATGGCTACGACACCGGGCTTGCCGCCGAAGAACCCACTGGTATCGTTCTTATCCACTACCGCGCTGCCGGAGAAGATCATGCCCTGAGAGTCCGGGAGGATCGCTGGCTGAACGTGTTCCCAATGAATGAGGTCGGTGCTGATGGCGTGTCCCCAGCTCATTGCGGGCGCGAGCGGGTGTCTGTGCTGGTAGAACATGTGCCACTTGCCGCCGAAGAAGACCAACCCGTTCGGGTCGTTCATCCAGCCCTCTATGGGAGTGAAGTGATATTGATCGCGATATGGCTCTGTGTAGCGATTAGGGTTCGCCATCATCTGCTTGATTATATCTGCGTAAGATTCCATTTTTACCTCCGAAGACGCTGTACTACTATTTACGTAACTCGTGACGGCAAGCAGTGCCGCAGACAGGCAAAGCAGCATCACGGCTTTGTGCAGCCTGGTGTATCTGTTTGGAACGCTGTAAGTATTCCCCATTGTACCTCCGGCGAGTTACCTGCTTCAGGGTGCATTCTCCAAGCGTTAATGCGTGTCCTTCAGGTATTTGAAGTTTTCTACGGACAGATCAGCCACCCCTGATGTTCGCGCGTAGAGGAACTATCGAGTTGCGTGAAGAACAGTGAGATTGATGGAGGAGTAAAGCAGTGACTGATCAGACGAAAGTGCTCTCTTATGGAGCTGTATTGTGGGATATTATCGAGGGCAAGGAGTATATCGGCGGCGCGCCGTTTAACGTAGCCGCGCACCTGGCGAAGTTGGGATGCGCGTCGAGTATGGTCACGCGGGTGGGCTCCGATCGTTTGGGTGATGCAGCTCTGGATGTGATGAAGCGACTTGGTGTGGATACGACGTTTGCGCAGGTGGACGCCGTTCACCCGACAGGCACTGCTGAAGTGTCCCTTACCGGTAATGGCATACCCACATTTTATCTTCCACCTGACTCCGCGTATAACTTCATCGAAGCCGATGATCAACTCCTCAGTCAACTCAACCACACCGGTTTCGATGTCATCTGTTTCGGCACCCTTGAGCAAAGGGGTGAAACAAGCCGCAATTCTTTATATAAGATACTCGACCTCGTGCACACAGAGCACGTTTTTTACGACGTGAACATCCGGCTGGACTACTATCCCGAAGACGTTCTGCGGCGGTCATTCGAGTTCAGCACTATAGTGAAGATCAACGAAGACGAATGCGGCCTCATTGCCCAGCGTCTTTATGGCAAGAACTTCTCGGAAGTGGAGATGGTCGAGAGGCTCCGTGTGGACTTCGCCGTGCAGGTCGTGTGCGTTACAAAAGGTGGCGATGGCTGCACTGTTCACGCAGGTGGTGAAAGCAGGAGCTATCCTGTGGAGCCCGTAACGGTGGTCGACACCGTTGGCTCGGGTGATGCTTTCAGTGGGGCGTTTCTCAACCACTACTGCCGAACCGAAGACCCATTCGAGAGCGCCTGTTTAGGCAACAAGCTGGGGTCTTATGTCGCGTCTCAGCGAGGTGCTATACCCGAATATTCCGAAGAGATCAAGCGCCAGTTGATGCTGTAAGTTCAGAGCTGATCTACTTTATCAGGGGCAGTATTTTCTTGAATTCAGCTCGCGAGGCGTCTCGGATCAGCTCGAATATGGCGGTTTCGGTGGATGTAATGACACAGCCGGAATCACGCATCTTTTCGATGCCAGTAGCCCAGTTAGCGGGTGTGCGCGAGGACACGGCATCCTTCACGATATGCACGGAGTAGCCGCGTGCAAGGAGGTCGTGCGCGGTTTGGTTCACGCAAACATGGGTTTCAACTCCACAGATGATCACCTGGCGGCGTCCGGTCTGCTCCAGGGCTTCTATAAAACCCTCACCATCCACGCAGCTAAAGGTCATTTTGTCCATCCTGGTGTCGTGCGGAAGAGCATCGGCGATAGCCTGGGTTACATCTCCCAGCCGCTGGGCGTATTGTAGCGTTACCAGGATCGGTATGGAGAAGATCTTGGCTGTTTCGATGAGTTTGACGCTGTTTGCAACCACGCGTTCGTGCTCATGTATAGCCTTGAGGAGTGAATCCTGTAGGTCTATAACGAGCAGCGCA
>JAJFTD010000026.1 GCA_021373255.1 bacterium | reverse complement strand
TTGGTAATTGTCTGTCCTGTGTGATGTACGGCATTTACTTGCGCCACTAGAGTGGTGGCGATATTATTGAGCTGTTCCATGTAACCCGGAACTGTCTCGTCCCTGAGAGTCAGTATGGCGCTCAATTCGCCATCTGAGATGTTCACAGGCTCTCCATCACGTTCCCACTGGACCATTTGCTGGCCGTTGGTGCCCACTTCGGTCTCAAGTTTATTTACTTTCGTTCCCTGGACCAGCGCCGTGCCGCCGATGGATATAATGAAATTGTCTACACCGCTGCCATGCTGACTGATAGCCACCAGCTTTGAGAGTTCCTGAACCAATGCATCGCGGCGGTTGAGGAGGTCGTTTACAGGCATCTGCCCGGAGGAGAGTGCTCCAATCTCATTATTGAGCTTTCCAATTTCCCCGGCGATCAGGTTCACCTGCTGTACACGGTCTACAACTGCCAGGTTCAGGTCACTAACAGTGTCCTGCATTTGACCATAGACATATTGCATTCGCTGGCACAACGCCGATGTGTCTTCGAGCAATGCAGTACGGATCGAGGATGAATCTGGACTATTCGCGACCTTCTGCCATGATGCCCAGAAGTTGTCGATATCCTTCTGAAGCCCGGTATCGCTTGGCTCGCCGAGTGCCGTCTCGATCTGGCTCATAACATTCTGCGTGTAGTTCCAACTGGCTGCTGAAGTGGTTGCCTCTCTGAGGCGGTTTTCGATTAGGGTGTCGCGAATGCGTTCAACATCACCGCTGCTTACACCGCCACCAACAGCCGAGACTCCCACGGATGATGCTTCCTGGGAAGTCGCCAGCACGGCCCCCTCCACCATCACCATTCTCTGGCGCTTATAGGTTGGGTCGTTTGCGTGGGCGATATTGTAGCCCAATATGTCCATGGCTCGCCGTTGGGCGGCCAGTCCAGATTGTGCTACGCTTATTCCGAAGAATGTGCTTGACATCGTCGAAGCTCCTACACCCTCAAGTCCAGACTCAACACATTAGCCTGGAATCCGCCAAAGCTGGCATCATTGCCGTAAGACGCTGGTCCTGGATCGTTTGCCACGGTGCGCAGGCAGCAGGTTATAATTTCCAGACCGTTCTGGAGAAGCTGCTGATTGACTTCATTTGTTCTACGCACCTGCTCTGAAATGGAAGATATGCTCTCCATTTCTTGTTTGATGTATATCGAGTTCGGAAAACCCGCCACTTCTGCCAGTGCTGTGATGTCTGATGTGTCCGAGTCCAGCCCGGCGCTCTGAGCCAGTTCCGTGGCTATTGCTGCAGCGCGCTGATCAGCTTCACCGACGCGGCGCAGTATCTCTTCCTGAGCCCTTGTTGTGACAACGATCTCTTCAGCATCACTTGATACCAGCGCCTGTTGTTGCTTCATTGCGATTGAATGGGCGTGTGTAAGCAGTGATTTTACCTCAGTAAGGCACTCTAGCAATGATTTTCCGAGTTGTTCATGATTTAGCATTATCTCTACACCTGCCCTTCCACTGAGCGGTTTATCATGCGTGATGCAATGTCTCCGCTGCCGGGCAGATTTCCATTATCGATTGCCTGCCTGGCTCTGGCGACTACATCAGCTCTTACATCAGGAAGTGCCATTGCGCACGTTCTGGCGTGCTTTACCAGCGTTGAGAAATTAGAAATAGTCACATCATCCCTCCTGCTCACCCCGCTGGTGGCGTTTACCTTATGTATTTTCAATATCTGGAGGCCCTGGGCTTTATCAGGGCCATTGGTCGGTGTTATCATCAGTTCGTACCTCTTGATGTTTCGGGCATTGCAGTCCCCTGCAGTTTGAACTGCGCGCTCAATTGGTTATATAACACGTCTGCAATGCCCACCGAACTGGTCTCTGAGGCCGACTTGCAAACCTCATCATCCATCATATCCTGGAACATCTTCTCTTGATCACTTGATCCCATGAGCTCATTTTGCTGGACAGTCTTTCGCATTGACTTCATGATGAATCCGAGAAAAATTGACTCAAAATCCTTGCACGCTTGCTTGAGTTTAGGGTCCTCAGAGCTTGCTTTGCTCTCTGTTCGGCTCGTTTTCTGAGCCGAGTTTGCCGGTATATTTGTGCTTGTGTTTACGCTGTCGAGAGCCATTGCTAGATGACCTCCAACTGTGCCTGCAGCGCTCCGGCCTCTTTGATGGCTTGGAGTATCGATATCAGGTCTCTGGGTGTTACCCTCAGGGCGTTCAGTGCGCGTACCAGCTCTTCTATAGTCGATCCACCACTGATATTCACTAAATGGCTCGGTGGTTCGTCAGCGGTCACTGTCTTCTCCTGAGTTACTACTGTCTTGCCTTTGCTCAGTGCCTTTGGCTGCGAGACAGCAACATCAGTGGATATTTCAACTGTAAGCGAACCGTGCGATACCGCCACCGGTGATAGGCGCACCTGCCCGCCTATGATGACCGTTCCCGTGCGCTCATTCACAATTACTTTAGCGACTGAATCGGTCTCTATCTCCACCGACTCAAGTGTGGCTATCAACGGCACCACGTCCCTGGTGTATTCGATAGGAACCTTTACTGAGACTGCGTTGCCATCGATTGCTTTTGCGAAATCACCGCCGAGTGTATCATTGATTGCATTGGCTGTGCGCGATGCCGTGGTGAAGTCGTTTCGATTCAGGGTGATATTCAGCCTTTCATCAACGGCGAGATCAGTCTTGGTTTCTTTCTCCACGAGAGCACCGCCTGGGATTCTGCCCACGGTGGTGTGGTTCTTCGTTACCGATCCTCCGCCACCGCCGGCGGCAAAGCCACCCACGGATACCGGTCCCTGCGCCACTGCATATACATCGCCGTTCCCGGCTCTGAGCGGCGCCTGTATCAAAGTGCCGCCCTGCAGGCTGCGTGCATCACCGAGTGATGAGACGACAACATCTATACTGCTTCCAGGTCTGGCGAATGGCGGCAGGGTCGCTGTAACCATTACCGCTGCCACATTCTTCAACTTGAGCTTATCTGCCGGAATGCTGATACCATAGGAATCAAGCATATTCGCTACAGATTGCGGTGTGAATTTTGACTGCTGGCTGTCGCCAGTCCCGTCCAATCCGACCACGATCCCGTAGCCCAGGAGCTGGTTGTCCCTCACTCCCTCTATGCTCGCCACATCCTTCAGCCGCACGCCTTGCCCCCAGGCTCCGCACGCCGCCAAAGCAACCAGCAAACCCGCTATAATAAGTTGTCTAAACTGTAATCTCATCAACACCACCAACTACCTTCCCAACATTCGGACTTCCGGACCTCCGGACTCCCGGACTAAAAGAGTATCTTGAATATCTTCCCGATCAGCCCTTCCTTCTGCCTGCTGCCTATCGGCCCGCTGCCGACGTGTGTGATTTTGGCGTCGGCGACATAGGTGGAGAGGATCGAGTTGTCCGTAGCAATATCCTGCGGTCGAATGGTGCCTGAAAGTTTGATCTCTTCCTTTTCCTTGTTCGTCTGAACAAAGCGCGTACCTTCGAGCTCCATGGTGCCGTTTTCGTTCACCTTGGTTATCGTAGCTGTCATTTTGGCGGTGAAATTGCTGGATCTGCTCGTTGACCCGGAAGCACTCATGCTGTCCCCGCCTCCATAACTAAATAGCGGCACCCTGTCGAGCAGCGGTCCCACGCCCGGTCCGGCTTCGACGGAACTGTCCTTCTTGGTATCGGTGGACGCCTTCTGGCTGGAGGTTGAAGATTCCACGATCACCACAGTCACGATATCTCCCACCTTCGCCGCTTTCTTGTCCGCGAGCTGAGATTTTGTCTCCTGTGGCTTCCACAGTGACTCCGCTGTGATGGGGCTTGATACCGCCATTATGCAAATGATGGCAGAAAATATTGTCATGGATTTAAACATAGTTGCACCTTCTCTAGCTGTTGATCTCTACCAAACCAGGTTCGACCACACGCGCCCTCACTTCGCTTTGTGAAACTGCGCTGATTACTCGCACTGTGTCTCCAACCCTGCCGTCTTGTTTTACCTCACCATTTGTGCGCAGGGTGATATTGCCGCATCTCACTACCAGGCTGACGCTGTCGCCCTTTTTTACCGTGGGCGGAAGCACCACGTCCGAAGAAACAATTATGCATCCTGGTTTGATGGAGCGCCGTGCAATCCACTGCATGGCTTCGCTGTCCTGCCCGATGGCATCCGGGATGTTTGTTACTTCTCTTTGTTCGAGCGCCGTGTTTGATGCTGTCAGCGCCTCACCCTGGCGGATAGGACTTGTCGCTATCAGCACCTGAGCCACGGATTTCACCATTACCGGGGTGCTCACGCTGGCCACTGTTCTCCCGTCGCGCTGCACATCCACCATCACGGTATTCACACCACGGCGAATTGCGCTCCCCATAAATCTCGATTTCAACTTGATGTTGCCACCGGCAGCGATGGTCAATTCCCGTGGCGCGCGCTCAATAGTCACTTCGTATGTGCAGCTATCGTTTTGAAGCTGTGAGAGGACAAAGCTCTTCGCCTCATCCGCAAGCTCATCCGAGCTGAGCTTCACACACTCGCCTACTATAGCCACCTCATCCGGTCCGATCAGCTTCACGTCTCCGCTGCTGCCAATTGACTTTAATCTGAGCTTGATGTAGCTCGATTTGATCATTCTCTGCTGGCCCGGGAGCGGGGCTGTCGCTATCGTCACACCGCCGATCCGTGAAGCTACCGCCTTAGGCGCTTCTATGCTGGCGATGTCACCCACGGTCACTGTATGAGCTGGCTGCACCTGAGACTCGGGTCTCAAAGTGACTTTCACCTGAGCCGCATGCACCGCGCCGATGGTTAGTGTGCATGCAGTTAACAGTAGAATCAGGATCGAGCGTTTCATCTCAGACTATCTCCTCAGGTTGTTGGCAATGTTGAGCATATCGTCTGCCGTCTGGATGCTCTTGGAGTTGATCTCATAGGCCCGTTGAGCCTCGATCATGTTGACCATCTCGTCAACAACCTTTACGTTGGACATTTCCACTGCGCCCTGGCGCAGAGTTCCCACGCCATCCTGGCCCGGGCTCGCCGTAATAGGTTCTCCCGAGGCCTCGGTGGGGGACATAACATTCCGGCCAAGGTTGGTAAGCCCAGCGGGATTGATGAACTTCACAAGCTGGAACTGTCCGAGCTGCTGCGGGGCGCTCTGTCCGGCCACGGTGACTGTTACCGTTCCGTCCTCGCCAATAGTGATATCTTCCGCTTCAGCGGGGATAGTGATCTCAGGTTGGACCGGGTAACCGTCGGAATTAACCAATCTGCCCTGTCCATCTACTTTAAATGAGCCATCCCTGGTATAAGCCATCTCACCCGATGGCTGCATTACCTGGAAAAAGCCGTCTCCTTCTATCACGACGTCGAGGTCATTATCCGTCTGCTTATAATCGCCTTGTGTAAATATCTTCTGCACAGCAGCCATTCGGGTGCCGAGTCCAACTTGTATACCCGTCGGAACCTGTACCCCCTGTGCCTGGGACGCGCCTGCGCTGCGAATATTCTGATAAAGCAAGTCCTGGAAATCTACGCGGCTCTTCTTGAATCCTGTGGTATTGACGTTAGCCAGGTTGTTGGCTGTCACGTCGATGTTAAGCTGCTGGGCTTCCATTCCCGTTGCCGCTGTATATAAAGCTCGGATCATTTACTGTCCTCCAAAAACATTCGACTGCAAAACTACACGTTTCCCGCGCTGTTGATCAGCTTGTCGAGTGTGCCATCTACTGAAGAGATCACCTTCTGGTTCGCCTCAAATGCCCGCACGTTGGTGATCATATCTACCATTTCGCGCACGATGTTGACATTCGCACCCTCGATACTGCCCTGAAGCAAGCTGGTGCTGCCGTCGTCTCGCGCGCCGACTATTTTAATTTTGCCTACGGCTGAGCCATTGGAAGTGATAGTGCCATCAGCGGCGACTTCCCAGGTTCCCTCGGGAATACGTATCGGGCCGGAATCGCCGAGCACCTTTTCGCCATCGGCTGTGGCTAGTTCACCATCAGCATCGAGCCTGAAATTGCCTGCGCGAGTATATGTCGTCCCACTCCCGGACTGCACCTCGAACGCTCCGGGACCGTCGATTGCGAAATCAAGCTGATTGCCGGTCTGTTTTATTGGTCCCTGGGTGGGGTCGAGTGACTCCTCCACCTGCACTGTCACAGGCGCTACAGATGAGTTGGGGTAGGGCGGTTTTGTGCTTAGCGCCGTTCCCGACATTTGGTTTTCCAGCTCTTGCGCGAAAGATGCGGCAACAAGTTTCTGCCGCTTGAATCCCGGCGTCTGTGCGTTAGCGATATTGTTCGCGATAACATCCTGCTTGAGCGACTGCGCGACCAGCCCGCTTGATGCTGTATAAAATGCTCTAATCATAGTTGTCTCCAATGGAGGTATCGACAGCACCGAGTAAGAGCTTTAGCGGATTTTGACCAGAATCGAGTTCATTTCCGATACTTTGACACTAGCTGGAAATCGTTGACTTTCGGTCTTTTGTATGGTAGAGTTTTCACGGTGGGAACGAGAGGATAATGCGGATGATTAACAGAAGAACACTTAGAGTTGTTA
The DNA here is from genome assembly GCA_021373255.1 of bacterium. Lineage (GTDB taxonomy): Bacteria > Armatimonadota > UBA5829 > UBA5829 > UBA5829 > UBA5829. The sequence goes on along the minus strand of JAJFTD010000026.1, from coordinate 33,690 downwards.
GCCTGGCTGTCGCGATGTCGATGATATTGTCTCTCATCGGCTCGGTAGTGGAGGCGTCGGTAGGTTCATGGCTTTCACCGCTGCCTGGTCAGAAGCTCAATACTCGTAATGTGGAAGTCGCAATCGGCTACAATACACAGTCCGATGTGACGGTTACGATGCTGGAGCTTTGGGTTGATGGTAAGCTATACTCCAGGAAAACTCTGATCCGCCCAATTACGCACGGCGTATGTTCATTCTGGTGGGATACATACAAGTATTCCGAGGGTCCGCATAACCTTGCTGTAAAAATTTATTCTAATGAAGAGCTTCTCTCCAAGATAAGCAGCACCGGCAACGTGGGGAGCTATACCTATGATAGGCGCGCCCCAGTCGTGAGTTTTGCCAATGTTAAGTCAGGCGATTTGCTCACCGGTATAACCACTATCAAACTTAATGCGAAGGATGATAGTGGCGATCAGCCGCTGGTCAGCCTGCTGGTTGACAAGGCGCTGAAGCTGATCAAGAACCAGCCGCCTTATTCCTATGACCTCGATACCACCAGCTACCCGAATGGCAGCCATGAGATGGAGACTTACGCCTACGACTCCGAAGGTAACAAGAGCGACCCCGCAGTCGTTAAAGTGGCGTTCAAGAATAAGCAGGAGCTGCCGGTTGTTGCGGCGGTTGTGGTAAATTCGCATCCAAATATGGCTTCACTTGATGAGGCGCCTGCTGAGTCCGTTCCGACTATTACCGATACACCAGCCCGGCCTTCCGCAAGGCGTGGTGCATCTCGTTCAGAAGCCTCTGGCAATGGATTGAGCAAAGCCAGCATGCCTGCATATTCTGTAGCTTCGGCTGCGAAGACCAGCGTGAAGTTGGGTAGACCTATGACGCCGGTGCAGGTGTCGGTCCCCGCTGTTATAGCCAAGCCTTCGGTTTCGGCGGTATCATCTCAGGCTGAGCCTAGATCATATCAGGCAAAACCGCAGCACTCATTCCAGCCAAGGCATTCGATTGAACCGGCAGTGCCGGTCGATCCTGCAGTATCATCTGTGTTGCCTGTGGATGTAACACAGCTTCCCGCTGGTATCGTTGGTGATGAGTCCGGTACGGCATCCAGCAAGCATGCTGCTGTTGAGCCGGGGCCGATGGGTGAGCCTGTCGCGAGCGAAGCTGTTCAGATGGCTATGGCTGTTCCTTCTGCTGAACTGCGAAGTGACGCTCTTTCCTCTATTCCAAGCGCAAGCCTGCGGGGTGGCGAGGAAGTGCTTGCCGATCCGGTGCTCGCTGATGCCAGAACAGTGGCTGTTCCATCCCCGTCTTCGAGTTTACGTGCATCAGTTACACGTGCTTCATCATCGAGGCATCGAATGAGCGCGTATGCACCGAAAGCTGCAACAGCTTCGGCTTCCAAGTCCAAGCCAGCGCGTATGGCTTCGGCTGCATATGTGGATGACGCAACTTCCAAGCGAGCATCCACCAAGCGTATTGCATGCCCTCTGCAGATCAAGAAAGAAGTCAGGGCCAAGCTAGAGAAGCGCACTGTGCCTGCTACCGGAAAAGTGAAGCTGCGAGATTTGTTCAACGACCTCCACGGAGTGCTCTTCTGGGATTCCGAAGATCACATCATCACAGCTTATGCCGGAAACATGAAGCTGGAACTGGAGATCGGCAGCAAGATTGCCAGGGTGAATGGTATTGAGATGCGCTTAACCACTGCTCCCCGCATCACTGCAGACGGGAGAACGGTGATAGATATCAGCATTTACCACCAGGCATGTGCAATGCTGGCGTCCGGGACTGCTAATCGTTCCGCCAATGCAAGGTAAGCTATTAGGAAATGCAAGTTGATTTTTAATCGCGAAAACGCGAAATTGGTTATAAGGTCATAAGGTTAGAAAGTTAGGAAGCTAACGCAAGCATGCTGAGCATGCGGCTCCGAAGTGACATATAACTAAATCTAGCCGCGCCCTTCGACGGAGCTCAGGATGCTGGGTTTCGTTCCAGTTCAGTTGCTTGTAGCAGTGAATTTTCCAGGTTGTTTCGGGAAACCCTTTTCCCGAAACCGCCGGACGCACTATGTTATCTGACATAAGCATTTCAGCTTTTTGCTAGCTTTTATGCTTCTGCGATAGATTAAAGGTGTTATTAAAAGTAAAAAAGAGCCAGACCAACCGGCCTGGCTCTTTTTTATAATTTAGCTGAGATATACTCAGCTTGCGGACGTTGCTGCGGTTCCGGCTTTGGTTTCTTCTTTCTTTGCCGGGGCTGCCGTAGCTGATTTGGAACTTGGATAATCGTTCACGTGGAAGCCTGAACCTTTGAATGTGATCCCGACAGCGCAAGGTACTCTGCCGATCTTTCCCTTGCACTTGGGGCACTGGGTGAGCGGGTTGTCGCTCATTCTCTGGACCTTCTCAAACTCGTGTCCACAATCTCTGCACCTATACACATACGTGGGCATAACATTACCTCTTAATAAACCGTCCTGTTAGGGACAGTGGAATCGCGGCATCTTGTCGCCAATAAAGCTCACTAACAAGCTCAATTATACAACATCTGCGCTCACCAGACAAACAAGCAATCGTATTAGTATTACATAGAATCAATAAACCACGTAATAATGCTTTAGCCGCTTCGTCTCATAAAAAGACTGAAAGGTAGTTTTGTTGCTGCGTTGAATATACGGCTAGTAAGGGTATCAGATTGTGTTTGCAGACTCGCATTATACAAATAAGACTGAAACGGGGTAAAGCGGATTTGGAGCGTGAAGGCGGAACTGGTATGAGAAAAATGTCCGAGGCTTGCTGGTCGCAGGCACGGGCTAACTATGCCGCGGCGGTGACGCTGCTTGACGCCGGAGTATATTTTGCCAGCGTCTTCTTTGCACAACAAGCTGCCGAGCAGGCTCTTCGTGCTGCCACCATCCAGCAGAAACAGAAGATACCCCGTGGTCATAACCTGATCCAGATGTGTAACGAACTGGAAGCTCCCCTGGAAGTAATGAACTCCGCTGCGGAGCTTAACCCTGAATTTCTCGCAACCCGCAGCCCCGAAGCCGTATCAGGCGTCCCCGCACAAAACTACGACCGCAAATCCGCCCGCCTGCACCTCCGCTGCGCGCAGACAATAGTGGACTGGATCAAGACGGCGTTGTATTAGTCTGTGGCGCATCCATGTGATAATAACAGATGCATACTACATGCTCTTAAGTGCAGCAAGCGTGGCAAAAGTGTTGGCGTGCAATGCATAGAAAGCCCCGACATTATATGCCGTATGGACCAGCCAGGGAGCGCCGAGATTGCGATATCTCAGACGGAGCCCACCGAATACCAACCCGAATGCAAACATGAATGCAAGGTTGCAGAGCAATATTGAGTTGGACGTAGGCTCTCTCAAATACTTGGGTATGTGCTCGACACTAAACGCGATCGCTTGAAGTATGTTGACCAACCAAAGAGCGCTAAATCTTCGGCTTAGCACGCCAGTCACATAACCACGAAAAACTACTTCCTCTAGTGCAGCCCACGTAGCTGCATAGACTAGCACGGTGGCTAGAGTTTGTGGTAAGAATGTTATATGCCAGCCAGATGGCCCATAGATTTTTGTGGCAACTGCCTGCCCTCGTGCACCAAAAAATAGGAATGCTGCCCCTGCCGCTATTAGCGCCGCTGCTATTACTGGCCACCGGGTTCCGGCAAATAACTTGATCTCCCCCGGCATTCCGATCTTGCGCCAGCAAAACAGAAGCGTGACGACCAGCATCAGTGCCATAAGGAGGAGCACCGGCAAGCCTGATATGCGGTTCTGATATGCGTTCAGGTTAGGTGTAACCCAAAGCATTACCAACATCCCGACTGCCGAGCCGACAATATGCAATACTCGCATTCGCCCAAGTTTCGGCATTGCCAGCGCAAATATCATCCATGTGTATACCGATAGCAGAAGAACATACCACAACAAGATCATCCAAAGGGGCTTATACTGCATTTTGAGCTGGGAAGAGAGTCCATTCGCAGGATGGACCTGGGCAGTGAACATTTTGCCGGGGATTGACTCATCTATGTGGAGTTGTGTGATTTCCCAATGCATACTGGAGTTTGGACCATGCGTTTGAGCTTTCATCACCAGGGGAAATTGACGGTTAATGCTTAGCCAAACGTCGACTGTTCTCTCGGTTGTGGAGTGCATGCCCGTTGAGTGGTTGTGCCAGTGCTCAGTGGAGACACTGTGCACCTGCTCTAGCCCTACAAGAGCAGTATCTTGCAAACGCCAAGTCGGTTGCAAGATACTGCTCAGCATATTCTCATCCGACCAGAATGCCGGGGTAGCTTCCCACTTGGGCTCATTGTGCATGTCTCGTTTGGCTATAGTGGAGAATACGCAGTTGCCAGACCGGACAAAGTATGTGCGCAGATCATCACATGGCCAATCGACCAATTCCAGCCGATAACACTCGGGACTTCGATACCATATCAGAGTCCGATTGCTCAACGATTGCCGCCCCTTGTGTTCTGCTCGAAATATCACCTCAGCATAAAAAGGATGCTTGAGCTGGGCGACATCTTTTTCGAATACACGCACACCATCGCCAAAGCAAGCACATGCGCTTGCTAGTAGACTCAGTGAAATCACGAATCTGACACTAAAGATCCTCATGTATTACCTATTCGACGTTGAGATATTAGTGACCTTTCGCTCTGGTAGCCCATTGCAATCTTTGACTTCCCCGCTTGATTTCAGTATCCTATAAACCGAACACGATCCGTGCGGAGGAAGCATTATGAATTACTTATTGGGCATCGACTTAGGGACCAGCGGTACCAAGGCGCTGTTGATAAATGCAAGCAAGGGTGGGGAGGTGGTCGGTTCTTGCACCAAGACCTATCCACTATATACCCCCAAGCCATTGTGGGCTGAACAGGAGCCTGAGGATTGGTGGCAGGCGTCGGTTGCGGCAGTGCGTGAACTGATCCAGACCTCCGGCATTGATCCTAAACACATTAAGGGCATCGGCTTGTCTGGTCAGATGCATGGTTCTGTCTTTCTCGATGCCGATAGCCAGGTCATACGCCCAGCCATTCTCTGGTGTGATCAGCGCACACAGGCGGAGTGTGATTGGATAATGAGCACTGTTGGACGAGACAATGTCGTCCAGCTTATCTCCAATCCCGTCCTCACGGGTTTTACTGCCCCCAAGATCATATGGCTTCGCAACCATGAACCCCAGGCTTACAAGCAGGTCCGCAAGGTTCTATTGCCTAAGGATTATGTCCGCTTCCGCCTCACTGGTGAGTTCGCCACAGAGGTCTCCGATGCTAGTGGCACTGCGTTATTTAACGTGATCAAGCGTGACTGGGCATGGGAGATGCTGGATGCTATAGACATTCCGCGCGACTGGATGCCGAGAGTTTATGAGAGCCCTGAGGTCAGCGGACGCATTAGCGCCGAAGCTGCTGCTCTTACCGGCTTGGCTGTGGGAACTCCTGTGGTCGGTGGAGGTGGTGACCAGGCAGCAGGCGCGGTCGGCAACGGTATAGTCGAGCCGGGTATAATATCCAGCACAGTCGGGACTTCTGGAGTGGTATTCGCGTTTGCTGATCAACCCGTGGTAGACCCCGATCTGCGCGTGCACACATTCTGCCACGCAGTCCCTGGTAAGTGGCATGTGATGGGCGTAATGCTCTCCGCGGGTGGCAGCTTGAGATGGTATCGAGACACATTCGCCGATGCCGAGTACTCCGTGGCAAAAGCACTGGGAGTGGATACCTACGAAGTGCTGAACCAGGAAGCCGCCAAGGCGCCTGCCGGTTGCGAGGGTTTGATATTCCTTCCCTACCTCACGGGCGAGCGCACCCCATACCCTGACCCCAACGCCCGCGGCGCATTCTTCGGCATTACACTCCGCAGCGACAAGGCACACTTCACACGTGCCGTGCTCGAGGGAGTAGCCTACGGCCTCAGAGACTCCTTCAGTATTCTTGAGGGAATGAACGTGCCGATCAAGCAAGTTCGTGCTTCCGGCGGCGGCGCGAAAAGTGATATATGGCGGCAGATTCAAGCTGACATAATTGGCTATGACCACGTCACCATCAATATTGACGAAGGCCCGGCTCTGGGTGTGGCTCTGCTGGCTGGTGTGGGTACGGGCATATACGGCAGTGTGGAGGAAGCGTGCAAGTCGGTCATTAAGGTTGTCAAAACTACCCGGTCGAACTCTCAAGCTAAATTAACATATGATAAATACTATCAAGTGTATCGGTCTCTTTACTCTTCTCTTAAGGGTGACTTCACAGCGGTGTCAAATATAGCGGGTGTATAGGCTAGATAATGTCACGCATGGATTGTCTGCAGATGTGAAGCATCTTCCATGATTGTAATGACGTCATAATATCTAGTTTGGAGTCAAAGATAAACTTGACTTTTACGCTAACTGGTATTACACTGTTTGATGCCTGGTGCGTGGTTGCTTGCCTGCTGAATCGGGTATGAGTCAACTATTATGCAAATCTGGAGAGGCAGGTGAGGCCATGAATATCCGTGATTTTCTAGTCCGCAGTTCCCTCAGAGCGATTATTCAAGGACTGGTATCTCACGAACGAGCCAGAGGTTTTGTTTTTGATCAGGTTGAAAAGGCGCTATACAAAGAGTCTATCGAAGATTCTCCGAACGGCCTACTCAACCAGGTCCAACAAGACAGGCTTGACTGTGCATCGGCTCTGCTTCATGGCCTGGATCGCATCATCAGCAGGGGGATAGTGTCAAAGAACATCGCGCGATCTGTAATTGAGGCGTTCCTCGGCAATGTAATCCTTAATGCGGACTCCGCAAAGGCTGCAGACGAGCTGGGCTTTAATCCTCCATCATTTATCACGATTAGTCCAACAGGCCGCTGCAACTTGAAGTGCAGAGGTTGCTATGCTTCGGATGCGGCACTGCAGGGTAATCAACTCAGCTTTGAGACATTCGACCGCATCCTCACAGAAAAGCGCGAGCTGTGGGGAAGCCATTTCACGGTCATTTCCGGTGGGGAGCCGTTCATTTGGGAAGACAAGGGGCATGACCTCATCGAAATTGCAAAACGACATCCTCAGGACATCTTCCTGGTCTACACAAACGGTACGCTCATTGATGACAAACTCGCTGAGCGCATCGCCGATGCAGCCAACATCACACCAGGTATCTCGGTAGAGGGGTTTGCCAGGGAGACTAATGCCAGGCGTGGCGATGGTGTATACCTTAAAATACTAAGCGCAATGAATTGCCTTCGTAATCATGGGGTCCCGTTTGGAATCTCAGCTACTGCTACCAGCCGAAACTGGGAAACCGTTACCAGTGAGGAGTTTACGGACTTCTTCTTTACCGATCAGGGCGCGTTGTATTGTTGGATGTTCCAATATATGCCTATCGGTCGTGATCCGAACCTGGATTTACTTGTTCCACCTGAAGCGCGTGTGCAAATGCTAGACCGCATGTGGCGGTTGGTCCGCGAGCGGAAGGTGTTTATGGTAGACTTCTGGAACAGTGGCACTGCGAGCCTCGGCTGTATCGCCGCCGGTCGTCCCACGGGTTATTTTCACATAAATTGGGACGGTGATATTATGCCGTGCGTCTTCACTCCCTATGCCGCTGATAATATCAATGAGCTCTACGCCAGAGGCGAGAACCTCAACCACACCATTCAGTTGCCGTTCTTCAAGAGGATTCGGGAGTGGCAAAGGGATTATGGCTACGACAAGCCTATGAGCGAGACCGGCAATTGGCTTTGCCCGTGCGCTATTCGCGACCATTTCGATCAGTTCTCCGCTATGGTAAAGCAGTGCAACGCCCGCCCGATTAATCCCGAGGCCAAAGAAGCCATCGAAGACCCTGTATATTATCAGCAAATGGTAGCCTACGGAGAGCGCATGCGAGCCCTTACAGACCAGCAGTGGGATGACGATTACACTCATTCCGGCCATCTTTCAGCCATCGACTTGGACCCTGAACTATTGACTTTCGGACGATAAGTCATCGCAAAGACATATTGTCTAGTATCCGAAAACCCATAGATGGCACACCAGCAAACTCATAACGTGAGATAGTTTCGTTTGTAACTTCGCGCTTGCCGGGTAAACGGCACTGGGAGGTGGCCCTTAGTGCCTGCACGAGATGCCTCAGACCTGGTGAAACGCAAGCGTGAACTGGAGAGGAGCGAACTGCTTGTAAACCTCCAGGGGTGGATTGATCTGCCTATGGTAATCCTCTCGTTCGTCATGCTCGTGCTCTTCATCGCTGAGCTTACAATGCAACTTTCCCCCGATGCTCGGCGCACCATTAGCCTGATACAGTGGATCATCTGGGTCATGTTCGTAGTAGAATATGCTATCGAGATGGCTTTAGCGGACGACAAGATCCGGTTCGTCAAGCAAAACTGGCTTATCACGCTTGCCATTATTTTACCGGTATTCAGGGTGTTCAGAGTTGTTCGAGCGGTGAGGTCATTTGGTGTGTTGAGGGTGATAACCATCAGCAACCGTGCTATCAATGATCTACGCTACTTTTTCGACCGCAGACGGCTCCATTATGTAGCGGCAGTAATGGTGGCGGTGACACTTTTGAGTGGCGCGGGGATGTATTATGTGGAGCGCACTCTCCCCGGCGCTAACATTCGCAGCTTTGGTGATGGCCTCTGGTGGTCTGCCGGCACTTTGACCACCGTCGGCACTGAGCTTTACCCGGTTTCCGCAGAAGGCCGCGTATTGGCTGTTCTGGTGATGGTTTTCGGGGTGACTGTATTTGGCTATGTAGCAGGCTCACTCGCGAGCTTCTTTGTAAATACTGATCAATCCAGTTCCAGCGAGGAGCGAGACCTGAGGGGGCCTGCAGGTGATGATAAGGTTGAAGATGTCCTTCGCGAACTACAGCAGATCGAGGCACGTATTGAAGTTATCAACGAAGCTAAATCGGGTCATTCCGCTGTGAGAGCATCCAATTCAAACGATCCGGTGTCTTGATGATTATTAGGTACAAGGGATTTTGCACTGTTGTGTCTAATATGTTTCTGTAAGGCAGATCATTACGTGTCCGATATGGCACTCCATCTACTTACGGATAATGCAGAAACAATTTCAACTTCTATATAAGTGAGGACAAACACTATGGCACGAGTATATAATTTCAACGCCGGCCCCGCCGCGTTGCCGCTTCCGGTCCTCGAAAAGGCCCAGGCTGAGATGCTTGACATCGCCGGCAGCGGAATGTCGGTTATGGAGCTATCTCACCGCAGCAAGGACTTCCAGGCGATTATTGATGCAGCCGAGGCAGGCGTGCGCAAGCTGTTGGGTGTGAGCGATGATTATGCAGTCCTGTTCATGCAGGGTGGGGCGAGCTTGCAGTTTGCGTCGATTCCGATGAACCTCCGCAGACCGGGCAAGAGCGCGGACTTTGTAGATACCGGAAGCTGGGCATCCAAGGCGATCAAAGAGGCCAAGGTCACGGGTGGCGTGAACGTGGTTTGGTCAGGCAAAGAAGAGAGCTATATGCGCACTCCCAAGCCTGAGGAACTCAACTTCAGCGCCGACGCCGAATATGTCCACATCTGCTCCAACGAAACCATCGGCGGCATTCGCTTCCCTGAGTTTCCTAAGACCAATGTCCCGCTGATTGCGGATATGTCCAGCGAGATAATGTCCCGCGCAATTGATGTGAACCAGTTCGGAATGATCTACGCTGGCGCTCAGAAGAATATCGGACCTTCCGGTCTCGCGCTTGTGATCATTCGCAAGGACTTGATAGAGCGCACCCCTGAGAACGTTCCGATCTTCCTTCGCTACAAGACCCACGCCGACGAGGGCAGCCTTTACAACACCCCGAACACATGGGGTATCTACATCGTAAAACTGATCACTGATTGGATGGAGTCCATCGGTGGAATAGCCGGGATGCAGAAGATCAACGAGGGTAAAGCAGGCAAGCTTTATTCCGTGCTCGACAGCAGCAATTTCTGGAAAGCTCCCGCCGACAAGGCCAGCCGCTCAATTATGAACGTGGTCTGGAGACTGCCGAGCGAAGAGCTGGAAGCGAAGTTTGTGAGTGAGGCTAAAAATGCAGGTATGATAGGTCTAAAAGGCCACCGCTCAGTAGGCGGCATCCGAGCCAGCATCTACAACGCTGTTCCCGTAGAAGCCATCGACGCTCTGATTGCGTTCATGAAGGACTTCGAGTCCAAGAACGGCTAGTTTGGTTTGATAGTCTGATAGTTTAATGGCGGCCCGGCATTGCTGGGCCGCCATTAAACTAAGCGATAGTAATCTCAATTTAGCGTTGGCGGTTTACCATCAGTTCTTTTTCCGAAAAGTTTGTTTATTATCTCCATGATCTTGGCCAATTTACCTGGTGCTTTCTCCACAATTCTGGCGATTTCGCACCATTCTCCCTTTACACCGTGGGCCAACTGTTCTGTCCCAGCAAAATCACCTTTCTCGAATCTGTCTACTGCCTCAATTACACGCAGCTCTTCCATATCTGGATACTTTTTGCGTTCACTTGCCAAGAGCCTGTGGAAGTCGTCCTTGTGGTCCGTTTCATCTAATGCAGTTAGCAACGTTATTAACTGCCATGGCACCTGAGGCAAGTTGTTGAATATGTCCTGAATTAGCGAGCGCTCTTCTTCGGTTGCATGCAGCGAATGGAGTACCCACAGAAGCTCAGCCCTAAGTGTGCCGGATGCTGGATACTGCCGAATTCCATCGCGGAGTATTTTTGCTGCATCGCGGCTGTTACCAGTCTTTGATGCGAGTTGTCCTCTAAATTCGTATATGGACGCTGAAGTCCGTCCAAGACTTTCTAGTTCTTTCAGAGTTTTCTTTACCTCTCCAAGCCGGTTCATATGAAGTAGGGCTCGTGCTTTGATCTCTAGGGCAGTAGCTTTTGTGCAGGGAGATGAGCCAGCCATTGCCTTGTCTGCGGCTGCAGCGGCTCTTTTCCAATCAGCCTTGCGTATGGCAGCGTTTGCTTCTCTTAGCAATGCTACTGTTCGCAATGCTGGGATAGCAGTAGACGCTTTTTTGTCCCATTTCGCGGCCTCTTTGTTTTCACCTCTCTGTCGGCAAATTCTCGCCATCGCAGACAGAGCATTTGTACTGATCGAGCTTATTTCTAGAGCTTTAATAGCAGCTCTTTCAGCTTCATCAGCCCGTTTGGCAAAGCTTAATGCCGTGGCTAATTCCGACCATATCTCCCAATTGCCATCAAGTTTCTCTGCTGCCTGCTGCAAAAGCTCGATTGCCTCATTCAGACGACTCGACCGCATGAGCAACTGTGCTCTCTTTCGCCAGATGAGCGGAGAGTCCGGGAATCGAAGTTCGGCTTCATTTAGCAGTGCTTGTGCATCTTCTGTTTTATTCACCAACATCAAACAGGTAATGCCCATCGTCATAGCTACTGCAGAGTCAGGAAATGCTTTCCGCCAGCTCGAAGTAAGCTCTGAAACTAATGCAAACTCTCCGGCAATAGCATATACGCTGATGCATCTCTCCAGAATCCACGGATCGTTACGGTCAATTGCGAGTGCCTTTGAAGCAGCTTCCTTCGCTTCGTCAAGCATTCCTTCGAACGATATTATGTCAGCTTCAGCCGCCCACCTCAGCGCAATATCCGGACCTAACCGGCGTGCATTATCAAGTGCGACCTGTGCCTCTTCGCGTCGTCCGCGCCAGAGCCGGATTGTTGTAGCGAGACTCCACAGTTCGGCTGACTCAGGATACTCTGCAAGACCGTCCTCCACTAAACGCTCTGACAGGCGTGAATCACCTGCCGAGTCAGCGTCTCTGACTGCCTTTATTACTGCTATACAACCGGAATGCTCGAGTTGTTCCATCGCCTTCTTCTCTCCATTCTTCTTGAGCTCACTTATGCACTAAAGCTCTCCACCATCCCCGCTTCGCCCAATCCTCCACTCATGTGGAAGTGCACGGGCAAGAACTTCTCTACAATCGCAATGTTAGTGATGAGGTGCATGGTGATCTCAGATGTCGTGAAGCTGGATTTGCCATTTGCCAGGGCTATGGGGATGATTAGCTGGTCAGCGAGACGTTTATCAAGAGCCATGCCGCTTGCGAGGTAGGTCTCAAGCTCATCGCAGGCGTCGCTTGCCACTTTCTCCGCCGGTTTTCCACGTTCACCCAGCGATTGAAACCCCGCCTTGATTCTCCCCGAGCTCACTCCAGCGAAAAACACTGTGCCTTTGCCTGGGCTGGGATATTGTGTGAGTTTTTCAGTGTGTGCACATTTCAGTGCGCTGATTCGCTCAATACCCACGCTCAACTGCCTCTCCGCAATGCTCATCGGCAGGTTGGAGACAGCGGAAATAATCTCTACTTTGATTGGTTCATCATGTCGCGTGAGATGTACCGGTCTTAACTCATCTACAGGTCTGATCTCCAGCCGTACTTCACCGCCACCGATGGGGTAATAGCCCGCCGTGATCATCTCGTAGTGGCATATCAGGCCCATCTCGGCAATGGTTGGGAGGAATGTGTTGTTGATGAAATCTGATGTGGGAGCGTGGGGGACGTGGGTGCCGCCTTTGATTGTGATGCGGCTTTGCTTGTGTGTGAACGCGAGTGGCCACAGCACCGTCTGCAGGACCAGGTTAACCGAACCCGCCGATGATCTGATCTTTGCGACGTCGAACTCATACCTGCCCGGTTTCACAGTGTGTGGTTTGAATATCAGCCGGGTGGACCCGACCTCGGCTCCCCTGATCTCCGCACCACATATCTCAGCCACAGCGAGCGCGCCGGTGAGGTGCTGAGGCCTCAGACCAGGCTTCGGGCGGTTGGCCCTGATGTTCTCGATGGTCACATCCTGACCTGTGATCGCCGCGAGCGAAAGGCTGGTCCTGAGTATCTGCCCTCCGCCTTCGCCAAAGCTGCCGTCAATAGTTATCAAGTCTCAGGCCTTCTCAAACTCCCCTGTCTCAAGCCTGACGACGGGGGTGGGCTTTTTGATATACATAGGAGCAAGTGTAAAGACGTTATCTGTGCGGCCATCTTGAAGTTTGTGCATTCCTATCTCAATCAACGCGGCTCCCCGCGCGAAGTCGGCCCATGGTTTGCTGATCACCGCTTTGATTCCAAATCTGTGGTGGATGGCCTGGGCGTTGCGAGTGGCGCCCGTTCCGCAGAACGTCAACGTAGTTCCGTGGTTCTCTAAAATTTCCATTGCGTGAGCAAGGGTCGAAACCTGATAGTCCTCCAGCCGGACATCCCCCCGAGAGTCATACAGCGACCAGTAAACTTCACCTGATCTAGCAAAGACCATAGGGCAGATGAACTCCGTTGCGACGGGAGCCACACCACGCGCAATGGCATCCATTGTGGGTACTCCCACGATCGGCTTCTTAAGCGCATACGCGAGTGCTTTGGCTGTGGTGACTCCGACACGAAGCCCCGTGAACGATCCCGGCCCCAACGAAACGACTATTGCATCCAAGTCGTGGGTGGAACAGCCCGAGTCCACAAGCATCTGCTCGATATTCGGCACCAATCGCCTGAGCAAGCTCATTTTGTGCTCGAAATGATACTCAGCGAGGAGCTTTGTCTCATTCCCCAGCGCCAGTGTGCACACGTCCTGGGAAGAATCAATGGCTAATGTCAGCATTGCTTACTAACTCCTCGATTACAGCTTGCAGCCTCGGCGAATCCGTTTCGAAGACCATCTCACGTTCCGTTTCGCCTATCAGCTTTAGTTCGATATCCAGTCTCTCTGGTGGAAGCAGCGACTTCATCCTGTCCGCCCACTCGATTATGGTCACGCCGTCTCCGTAGATATACTCATCAATACCCAGTGTGTCTACTTCTTCCTCAGAAGCCAGCCTGTAGAGGTCCACGTGATACAGCGGAATTGTGCCAAGATGTTCGTGAATGAGCGTAAACGTAGGACTGTGCACATCGGCCTCTAACCCCAGCCCGCGCGCAATCCCCTTGGTGAACGTAGTTTTGCCCGCGCCGAGGTCACCAAACAAGGCGAGTACATCACCCGCCTGCAGCCCACGCCCAAGCCTTTCGCCAATCTCCATAGTCTCATCTGCACTATAAGTGCGAACAACTATTCTCATAAACTAAATCTACAATCTGCAATCTTAAATCTAAAATCAGAAGTGTTTCCAGCCAACAGGCATCGGCTGCTCGTTGCCGTCTGAGGATACCAAAACTACATCCCCACCGTCAACAATTTCACCAATCACCGCCGCACTGGACCCTGTGCTCGATATAACCTTGATAATAGCCTGCGCATCCTCAGCCGCGCACGTGATCAGCAGTTCATAGTCTTCGCCACCACCTGCCGCAAGGGCAGTCGTATCAGCATCTAACCGTGCAGCAGCAATATGTAAGTCTTCAGAAACCGGCAACTTATCCGCGAAGATGCGTACTCCGACCCCCGACGCCTCACAAAGTTTTCCAATATCACTCGCCAAGCCGTCGCTGAGGTCCATCATCGAGTGCACGCGGCCCGTCTCCACTGCCGACCTAGCTTCCCATACTCTCGGCTCCGGTTTCAAATGCCGCTCCACTAAAAACGCACTTACCCGCCGCGCCTCGTCAAGTCCAAACTTGAGAAGCATCTCCAGACCCGCGCGCGAGTCCCCCAGGGTGTTAGTCACAATCACTACGTCACCCGGCTTCGCCCCACTGCGTCTGGCTGCCCGGTCTGGTTCCACGGTGCCGAGTTGAGTCACATTGATCACAATCCCGCACTCGCTCCCGACCGTATCCCCACCGGCTATGACACTCCCAAACGCGTTGGATGCATCATACATACCCTGATAAATGCTTTCGACCACCGCCACGCTAATATCCGGCAAACCGATTGAGACAAACGAGAAAGTGGGCAGTCCGCCCATCGCAGCGACATCGCTGATGTTCACCGCCGCGCTTTTCCAACCGAGCAGGTAAGCGTCATTGATGTCCATCCTGAAGTGCGTCCCCTCCACAAGGAGATCAGTGGTAATGATCATCAAGCTCTCACCGCACTTCACCAGCGCCCCATCGTCACCAATGCTCAGCGCCAGATCACCAACACCCGCCGCGCCATACTTCTCCCGTATCAAACTAATAAGGGCGGTCTCGCCGCCCAGTTCGGAAATTTTCATTTGTGTTGTCCGGCATGCCAATTCCCAGCCACTGGTCAGGGTCTCATTTTACGAGTGGCAGGCGCCTAATGCGTAGCCTGCTTTCTTGAACAGTAATAGCTACTCCTTGCTTCAGATCTTCTGTGCAACGCTTGATTACTGACTGCAACAACCCTGCAATTGCTTCACCACGCAGACCTTCAATGCGAATCCTTATGACAGATGGCAGTGTGCTTTTATTTACCGCGAGCAGCGCGTGGAAATCGGCGTCCAATGTAATTATGACGAGGTTATCTTCGCTTGCTTTTCGCAGTATTTCGGCGTCAGTCCACCTTGCAGCTCCGATCTCACCTACATGAATAGTCTCTATGCCTGCTTTGCATAACAATTTCGCTGCTGATCTAGGTAGTCCCTGGTCTAATAGTAGCTTGATCATGCGGCAGATAGGTCTATTGTTTGGTCATCAAGATTGGCTGCGGCATATTCCAGTGCCTGCCGAATGTCCTCGTCTTCGATCTCTGGATACTCGCGCCGCAGTTCTTTTCGGTCGGGATATAGAGCGAGTGCTTCTAGAACGCGTCGTACTGTAAGCCGAAGCCCTCTAATGCAGGGCTGGCCATTCATCACCTCGGGGTCAATTGTGATTCTGTCCAGCTTCATAAGTACTCTCCACCTCCCACAGACTATCTCTTCGCCTTCCCCAAATACTCCTCAACAACCTTCATCGCGCAAAGCTCACCGCACATTGAGCACACGTCTTCCGATCCGCCGGAGCGCTCGTCGCGCAGCTCTTTTGCCCGCACTGGGTCGATTGACAACTCTACCTGGGCGTTCCAATCTCTAGCCTTGCGTGCCTTGCTCATTGCCTGGTCCCATTCACGCGCGCCGGGAATACCCTTGACCACATCAGCGGCATGTCCCGCGATTCGCGCTGCAATTACGCCGTCCTTTACGTCCTTCGCGTCCGGCAGTCCAAGGTGCTCGGATGGGGTTACATAGCACAGGAAATCCGCGCCGCTCATTGCCGCAATCGCTCCACCTATGGCTGATGTGATATGATCGTAACCTGGAGCGACATCGGTTACCAACGGTCCCAGCACATAGAACGGCGCACCTTCGCAGAGTTTTTTCTGCAGGAGCATGTTTGCCGCTATCTGGTCCATCGGCACATGGCCTGGCCCCTCGACCATAGTCTGCACGCCGGCATCTTTTGCCCGCTTAACCAGTTCACCAAGAATAATTAACTCTTGAATCTGAGCCCTGTCGGTAGCATCTGCGCCACAACCGGGTCTGAAACCATCGCCCAGGCTGAGCGTGATATCGTGCTTGCGGGCAATTTCCAGCAGTTCATCGTAGCGTTCGTAAAGCGGGTTCTCTTTGTCGTTTGCAAGTATCCACTTGACTAAAAAGGCTCCGCCCCTGCTCACAACGTCCGTCACGCGGCCCTGATCTCGAAGCCGCCTTATCGATTCTCTGGTGATTCCACAGTGCAGGGTCATAAAGTCAACACCCTGCTTCGCCTGACGCTCGATCACATCAAACAGGTCATCGCCGGTGATACGTGTGATCCCACCACGTTCCTCGACTATGCTCACGGCGGTCTCGTAGATCGGCACTGTTCCAAGCGGCACCGGGCACCTGTCAAGGATGACTTTACGTATGCTCTCCAGATTTCCGCCGGTGGACAAGTCCATCAGCGCATCTGTTCCGGCTTCAACGGCTACCTTGAGCTTTACGAGTTCATCTTTGATATCTGGGTAGGCCGCCGATGTGCCGATGTTGGCGTTCACTTTGGTCCTCAGACCTTTGCCGACGCCGCGTATCGACGCCATATCACGATTTACGTTCTTTGGGATGACAATGGTCCCTTCCGCGATGCGTTTGACCAGGATGTCTATATCCATCCCCTCATCGCGTGCGACAATCTCCATCTCCGGGGTTATGCGTCCCTTGCGGGCGGCTTCCAACTGCGTCAACTTGCTTACCTCGTGCTCACCAGCCTATGAATTTGTGAAACTCTTCCGCCATGTCGGCGGTCGCTTTTACCATATCTTCTGCACAGACAACGGAGGACACCACAGCAGCGCACGCCGCTCCGTTAGCTGCTACCGAGCCTATATTATCCAGGCATATTCCGCCAATCGCTACCACTGGCAGCGAAACCTCATGGCATATCCGCCTGAGCGTTTCTAATCCGGTCACTGGTCCGGAATCACTCTTGGTGGTCGTCGGAAAGATCGGTCCAAACCCTATATAGTCAGCCCCGTCTTCCTGCGCCTGCTTAGCCTGTTCGATGTCTGTCGCCGAAACTCCGATGATCACGCCTTCTCCCAACAGTCCGCGCGCGATCTCTACCGGCAGATCGCTCTGGCCGATGTTAACACCATCAGCCCCGACCGCCCCAGCTATGTCGATCCGGTCATTCACAAAGAACAGCACTCCGGCTTCTTCCGTGACCTCGCGTATTTGCAGCGCCGCCTCATAAAAATCACGATCTGAGGCATGCTTGTCTCGTATTTGAACCAGGCCGGCTCCGCCTTCAATAGCCGCTCTGGCAATCTGCTCGTGTGTCCTGTCCGGACGCAATTGTGCATCAGTAATAACGTAGAGTCCTGATAAACGTCCTATCATTGGAGCCTTTCTATTTTTAGCTAAAACACAAAAAGCCGCAAATCCCTGGAGACGGGACTCACGGCCGTAAGGTTCCATCTCCGCTTCCCTGCATCGGTGACCCCGATCTCAGGTTCGAAGGGTTAGCTCATCCGAGCTTCTCAGCCTCAGGGGCACCCCTAGCGGTATGCGCACAGCCGCTGCGGGCGGCTGTCTTTAGTTTATCACTGGCGGGGAGGGGTGTCAAACAATCGCAATCGCAATTCGTGGTCGACATGCAGCATGCTCTAATGCGCACTTCTCACTTCCCTCCCTATTTGCTAGAATAATCTATCTTTTATGCCTGGGGGCGAGTATGCTGCAGTGGGGTGTTACAATTACGGATGGTCCGAGTGATTGGCAGGTTATTCAGCGTGATGATAAGGACGTTGCGTCGATTACAATCCGAGGCAAATGGCGAGCTTCGGAGGCGGTGTTTTCTGTTCAGGCTCGTGTGGTGAGTGAGGCTACCGGCGCTCCGGTTACTCGGCATCTGGATTGGCAGGATGCACGCATTGATATTGATTCGAGTGAGTTTGAGATCACTCTGGCGGGAATTCCATGCGGTGGGTTGTATCGTGTGGAGACCCGAATACGCCGTCCCGAGGCTGGTGATCGTCGGGCTATGCGTGGGGATTATATTCACAACTTTGCTGTCGGAGATATCTACATTATCACCGGGCAGAGCAACGCCTCCGGTACGGGAAAAGGGGCGGCTGACGATGGCCCGATGTTCGGCGTGCACTTATTCGGTAATGATGAGCAGTGGAAAATTGCTACTCACCCCATCGAAGATGCCACCAATACCCTCCATCCAATTACTATCACAACTGTTTTTCATGGCTACAGCCCGTGGCTTGCGTTTGGAAAGCATGTACTCGTCCACACCCATGTCCCCATTGGCCTCATCCCGACCGCACTGGGCGGCAGTTCCATCAGTATGTGGGTGACTGATGAAGGCAAGCCTGGACCATTGTTCGAAAATATGATGGATATGCTCGCTAAAGCTGGCGGAAAGGCTGCCGGTGTGTTGTGGCATCAGGGAGAGTCGGACTGCTATGTCCAACAGTCGCAAATGTATGCTGAGCGCTTTCACAAGCTCGTTTCACTACTTCGAAGCTCCATAGACCCCAATATCCCCGTGATAACAGGGCAGTTGAACAGCTACTCCTATTCCGACCCAACCGAGGATACATCTTGGAGCAGCATACGCGAGATTCAACGTCGGCTTACCCATGAGCTGCCTGGTGTCTACATGGCAGTGACTCTGGATTGCCCTGTGTCAGACGAGATTCACAACAGCGCCGCTGCAAATGTGCTGGTGGGCGAGCGTTATGCCGATGTGGCGCTTGAGCATATATATGGTATGCCCATACAATCAGGTTTCCCCGAGCCTGGAACTGTGCGATTCGAAGGGGCAGAGCAGACTTCCGTGTTTGCAGACTTTATCAACGTTGCTGGCGATTGGACCCCTGCTCAGAAAGTGGATGATTTCAAGGTCGAGGATGATGCCGGTTTTGTACCTATCGAATCAATGCAGCTCATTCCACCATGCGAGGTCCGCATCAGTCTTACCCGCCCCGCGCAGGGTAAAGCTATTCTCCACGGACTTTATGGTATGAGACCAAGCATCACCCTGCGGGATGATAACTGCCGGTGCCTTACCGGATTTTCCGTACCTATAAAATCAGCATAAGCGTAGTGGCCGCATTATTCATGATGAGATTGAATGCCGCCGGCTAAGGTGAATAATGCGGCAGAGCAGGAACTATCTGCCTCGATAGCCAATATGATCGATGGAGATCAACATGTGGATAATCATTGCGGCTGCCGGGCTGATCCTGGCGTATATCATCTTCACGTATAATGGCTTTGCGTCGCTGCGTAACCGCGCCAGAGGCGCGTGGGCGGATATTGACGTCCAGCTCAAAATGCGGCATGACCTCGTGCCCAATCTGGTCGCTACAGTCCAGGGCTATGCACAACATGAAAAAGGTGTGCTTGAGGATGTGGCTCGCTTGCGTTCAAAGGCGCAGGAGTTGAACGGTATCGGTGATATCGGTGGCAATGAAGCTCAATTGTCCACCGCGATCAAGACCCTCTTTGCGGTCGCAGAGAGCTACCCACAGCTAAGGGCCGATGCGGGATTCCGTGACCTGCAAAAGCAGTTGACTGAGATTGAGGAGCACATTCAATACGCGCGGCGCTATTACAACGCCGTCGTGCGCGACCTTAATACTAAATGCGACACATTCCCGTCCGGCATCATCGGGAGCTGGTTCGGCTACAGACACCTGGAGTATTTCCAGGCTGCAGATGATGACCGCGAGGCTGTAAAGTTCAATATGGGAGGCCAGGGGCAATGAAAAAGCTTACGTGGCTGACGTTGTGCGTGATTCTACTGATCTCAACCCCGGCTTTTGCCTGGCAGGTCACATCTTACCACACCGAGATGGATGTACATCCTGACAGCAGCGTCCTGGTGACTGAGACCATCACGGTTGATTTTACTGGCGACCCGCACCACGGCATCTTTCGCGAAATACCGCTCACAGGTAAGGATAGATACGGTAACAACTATCGCATAAGAGAGCATTTGCTGAGCGTGACCGACGGCAGCAATTCGCCTCTTGAACACGAAGTTGCCTATAAAGGTGGCAGGATCACTATAAAGATAGGTGACCCGAGCGTTATGATCCAGGGGCAGCAGACTTATGTTATAAGATACGAACTGATGCGGGCTGTTCACTTCTTCAGCGATCACGATGAGGTATACTGGAACGTTGTAGGCCCTGAGTGGCCGGTGCCTATTTCCAATGCGACCTGTGTGGTTAAAGTACCATACGGAACCAAGGCTGGTCACTTGCAAATAGCCTCATACACGGGTTTATACGGATCGACCACCAACGATGCCGCCAGTGATTCTCCCGACGATCACACTGCTCGTTTCTGGATGTCTCGCACATTGAATTCGGGTGAGGCGATGACGATAGTAGTCGGATGGCCTAAAGGCACAGTGAAGCAGCCCAGCGTGCTGAGTGAGGCTGTGTGGTTCGTTACGGATAACGGCTACTTCTTCCTGCCGCCGCTCTTTGCGCTTGTGTTGTTCGTGTTCTGGTTCAGGCTCGGCAAAGATCCTGACACCGGACGTTCTGAGGTAGTCGCTTACGACCCACCCGACGGTATGGGCCCTGCTGAGATCGGCACGCTGATAGACGAGCGTGTGGATATGAGGGACATATCCGCCGCTATGATCGACTTGGCAGTGCGTGGCTATATGACTATAGAGTCCACCAAGACAAAAGGTTTCATCTCTACAACGACGGATTACACTTTCCATCTCACTGCACCCTATGAAACCGTGATCAAAGATCCGGGCTTGAGCAAGTTCGAGCAAAACCTGGTGCAAGCGCTGTTCCACGGGATGGACTTTTGTGTGCTCTCGATACTGAAGAATCAATTC
Source organism: bacterium (assembly GCA_021373255.1). GTDB lineage: Bacteria > Armatimonadota > UBA5829 > UBA5829 > UBA5829 > UBA5829. The sequence goes on along the minus strand of JAJFTD010000026.1, from coordinate 12,478 downwards.
TATGCCAGCTTGCCCGGTTTGAGAGATGATCTTTACGGTTCTATGATCAAGCGTGGCTATTTCACACATCGCCCAGATGAGGTTCGTAGTAGCTACCAGGCAGCAGGAATCGCATTACTGGTTTTGGGCATTATTGGTGGAATTATGCTCCTTGGTGCGACTGAACTTCCTGCATTTCTTGCTGTTCCGCCCGGCTGGGCGTTTGCTGTCGCAGTTTGTGGTATATGCTTAACGGCTGCATCCAGGGCTATGCCCAGGAAGACTGCCAAGGGCAGGAATGTGCTGCTGGGCGTAAAGGGGTTCGAGGAGTATCTATCCAGGGCTGAAAAAGATAATATAGAGTATCAAGAGAGGCAGGGGTTGTTTGAGAAGTTCCTTCCCCATGCTATGGCTCTGGGAATAGCTGATAAGTGGGCACGAGCATTCGAGGGATTGCAGATTGATCCGCCGAAGTGGTACTCTGGATATGATGGTGGTGTCTTCCACCCGACCATCTTCGTGAACGATCTCAACACCGCCAGCTATAGTTGGAGCAACGCAATGACCTCTCAGCCACGCTCCGAGGGCGGTGGCGGCGGTGGGTCTAGCTTCTTCGGTGGCGGCAGCGGCTTCTCCGGCGGTTTTTCCGGTGGCGGAGGCGGCGGTGGCGGCGGCGGAGCCTGGTAGACTGCCACGATAATTATTTGTAATATCATACCTTGTTCGTCATAGGTACAGCCTATTTCCTCTCCTGGGGGAGAGGGTTAAGGTGAGGGCGCAATGTATCTTCGGAGTGACGCTGCCCCCTCACCCCAACCCTCTCCCGCCAGGGGAGAGGGTTGGGGTGTGCGAATACCGAACGAGGCTTAGTAAGGACTATTTCTTGTATAGGGCAATTCTGGAACAAATAAGGCAGGCCGTTCGCGACCTGCCGGCTCAGCTTAATGTGGCTAGCCTCACGCCGGATGTGATTAAGAGTATGGCAGAGGAGTTTGGCACACGTACGGAGTTCGGCAGTTGTAACTATGTCTCCGGTGTCAAAACTCTGAGCACGGCTCTCACGGTTTACCTCGGCAGCGACCGCGTGGAACTGGGCAACTATACGCAGAAAAAGCGTGACATTAAGAAGAGCGCTCCACAGACCATCAAGGCAGTTCACGAGTATATAAAAAAAGCACCGCTGGTTCAGGTGGACTGCACTATGGGTGATCAGAGCGACTTCACTCCGCGCTGCTCATTCTTTGTATCAACTTATCGCCGGGACAGCATCCGGCTTGCCCACCTGGTGATCCAAACGCTGTTTCAATCTCAGGGAGATGAGCCGGCTGACCTTACTGTTGTCTTCATTCCCGAATGGCAGGAGAAGGAGCGGCAGGTGCTGGTCTTTCCTGAGATCGGGGTGACCTATGTTCTGGGCACGGATTATTATGGTGAAGCAAAGAATGCGTTCCTGCGAATGGCAATGTGGCGTGCAAAAGAGTGTGGAATGCTCGGTCTTCACGCTGGAACAAAGATATTAAAGGCGCGCGCGGCGGATGGCGGCATACGAAAACTTGGGATGATGATGTTCGGCATTGCAGCCACCGGCAAAACCACTCACTCTTGCCATAATCATGACCTCACGGCTCCCGGTGAAGGTGTGGAGATAGTTCAAGATGATGTCGTCTTCTGGCGTCAGGATGGCTCGGCGTTGGGCAGCGAAAAGGCGTTTTACATCAAGACCGAGGGTCTCAACCCCGAGTCTCAACCGCTGCTCTACGGCGCGGCAGTCCAGGATAGCGCCATACTTGAGAATGTGATGCTGGACTACGATGGTGGAGTGTTCTTTGAGGACCGTACCCTCACTGCTAATGGTCACGGGCTTGTGCAAAGGGATGCCATCGGGGCCTATTGCAGTGACAGTGTTAACCTGCCCCCCGTGGACGAACTCGACAGGCTGATTCTGGCTTTTATGATCAGGAGTTATACGGTAGTCCCGGTCGTCAGCAAGCTCACACCGGAGCAGGCGGCGGTTGCGTTCATGCTTAGTGAATCAATCGATGCGACCGGCAGCGATCCGCAAACACCCGGCACTCCGACACGCGGCATCAGTGCCAGCCCGTTCGTAATCGGTGAAGCGTCTGAGGAGTGCAACAGGTTCTATGATCTTATTAAGGCCCACGGTGACCGCATCGAGTGTTATATGCTCAACACAGGCGGGGTGGGCGAGATGGTCGAACACGGTTTGGACGGCGCTCGCAGGGTGCTGCGCAAGGTCACACGTGTCCAGATTCCTGAAATGGCTGCTGTGATCCGCGGCATAGCTAGAAATACCATCAAGTGGCGCGAAGATCCACATTGGATGGTCGAAACCCCGGAATATGTTGAGGGGCTGGATATAAGCAAATTCGAACTCGACACGCACTACGATCAACATAAAATTGATGCTACCGTAGCCGCCATCAGACTAGAACGCGCCGATTATGCCGCACACTTATCGGGTTTATACCCAACAATAAAAACTGCTGCTGAGTTCTAGCTCGTTGACAGTCTGCCATCTGCAGCATATACTGTGAATATATGGTATTGCACAGATTGTGCGTTATGTGTTTTCAATAAGTAGACCTGTGGCAACACGGGCACGTGTTTGCGTTCGAGAGGAGATAGCCATGTTCTTTAAAATAAGCCCTTGCGCAGTGGTTGCCGCCGCCCTTTTTATTGCGGTTTGGCCTGCGCTTCCATCTCATGCTCAGTCAGATACAGCTAGTGCAATCCTGGAGGCAGCTCGTGCGAGCGCCACGGCAGGTGCACCTAAGCAGACTGTTGAACCCAAGAGCAAGCCTGTGCAGGAGGTCAAACCTGTCGCAGCACCAGTGCAGGAGCCTAGTAAGCCCAGCGTGTCGACTGTGGCTGCTGAACCTGCGCAGCCGCACAGGACTATCAACCAGACCATGTCCCCGCCTCAGCCGAAAAAGCGCAAGTTCCGGCTCGATCCTGCCGTCAGTGTTTATTACCCAACAAGTGATAAGACCGTCGATACATTCGGCAATGGCTGGCTGGGTTTCGGGATCTCGTTTGGGCTTGATGATGAGATTGTCCGCAAGGATTCGTTTGACCTCCGAATAGAGGGAATCGCAAAGAACGATGATGATGGTCACGCTTTTATCATACCGATAGGCGTTGCGTATACGCATAGAATGTCCGCTGGGCGCAAGTTCAAACCCTACCTGGGTGCCGGGGTGAGCGCTTATGTAGCTGATATAGAGTCACAAACTGACAATGTCGACAGCGGAACCAAAGTCACTCCTGGCGCCAGCGTATTTGTGGGTACAAGCATTGGCAGTGCAGTAAGAATAGAAGCCAATTATTATGCAATATCTGATGTCGAAGACTACGACCTCGGCGGTGTAAAATTATCTGCGAGTGTGAGATTTTAGTTCACATTATTTTGGCCCGCATTATTCGTGATAAGATTGCGGTTACGCCAGTAGTGCTTGTCGTATCCGCATCTTGTGAATAATGCGGGTTAGAAGAATACCGCATATAATACCGGCAGCTCCACTAAACGGAGCTGCCGATTTTTATACCGGTACCTCGTCTGTAGCATCAGCCAATGAGATATAGGTCCTGTTCGGCATCTGTTTCAGTCTGCCCATGATGTCGTGTGAAACCATGTGATCTTCGGCGAGTGCAATTATTTCATCCTTGGTGGCTGGGTAGTCGACGTCGTTCAGAAAGTCCATGAGGTTAGCTGTAGACCTGATTCTCCTACTTTCCAAAACATGCACTCCTTTCCTCCGCACTATTCGATCTGTCCTACCCCCTGCATCAAATCGGCCATAGAGCTATACTCCTGGTCCGGCAAATCTTCGATGACCTGCACTATTTCGTCGGGTGCATTATTGTCTTCGGCATAATCGACGATGTCCTGCTTGTTGCATGGGAAATTGATTCCTTTTAGATAATGGGCAATGTTTGATGGCGATTGTCCGCCCATTCCTCTCGGCATAACTTGCGCCTCCTTCAGAGCTGGGATTTCTTGCAGTGCTCTTGTACCAACCTCACTGTAAAAGTATGTGAGGCAGGCGTTTGGTTGGTCAGCCGCTTCCCTGGGAGCGGCGTTTCTGGTAGAATATCAGTAATGAACAACCCGCAATCCAACATACGCAACTTTTGTATAGTTGCCCATATTGATCATGGCAAATCGACTCTTGCGGACCGCATTCTCGAGTTTACTGGTGCGGTAGATCCTGCGCATATGAAAGAACAGCTTCTGGACGGCATGGATCTGGAGCGTGAGCGTGGGATTACCATCAAGATGACAGCGGTTCGGCTTGATTACAAGTCGAAAGACGGAAATACATACGAGCTGAACTTGATAGATACACCTGGGCATGTTGACTTCAGCTATGAGGTCTCTCGTTCACTCGCCGCGTGCGAGGGCGCTGTTTTGGTCGTTGACGCAGGGCAGGGGGTCGAGGCGCAGACGCTTGCCAACGCCAACCTTGCAATGCATCACAATCTTGAGATTATCCCAGTAATCAATAAGATAGATATCGACCGTGCAGACCCGGATCGGGTTGCTGATGAAATAGAAAATGTTTTGGCTATAGATGCCAGTGAGGCTATCCGCGCCAGCGCCAAGCTCGGCATAGGCACTGAGGAGATACTGGAGTCGATAGTTCACAATGTCCCACCGCCATCCGGCGACGCAGCCAAGCCGCTCAGGGCGTTGATCTTCGATTCGCACTTCGATCAATATGTAGGCGTGGTCGCTTATGTGCGCGTTATCGATGGCGAGATTACACCGGGAATGCGGGTTAAAATGATGTCCAGTGGGCGCGAGTTTGAGATCGTGTCGGTTGGCGTATTCAAGCCTGAAATGGTGGGCACCGACCGCTTGGGCACTGGTGAAGTCGGCTACCTGACCGCTGGTGTGAAGAATGTCGGCGACGCGCGGGTGGGGGACACCGTCACCGATGCTACTCGCCCATCGGACGAGGCGCTGCCCGGTTACCGCGAAGTGCACCCGATGGTGTTCTGCGGCCTTTACCCGACCGAGTCGCAGCAGTATACCAACCTGCGTGATGCGCTTTCCAAACTTCAATTAAATGATGCGGCGCTAACGTATCAACCAGAAAGTTCTCTTGCTCTTGGCTTTGGGTTCCGCTGTGGCTTCCTTGGGCTTTTGCACATGGAGATTGTGCAGGAACGCCTGGAGCGCGAGTTCGGCCTGTCGCTTATTGCCACCGCACCCAGCGTCATCTACAGAATTTTGAAAACCAGTGGCGATGTCATTGAGATAGACAACCCTAACGACCTACCGGAGCCGACCGAGATCGACGCTGTTGAGGAGCCGTTTGTGGATGCCACCCTCATCGTGCCAAAGGATTATGTTGGAGTTACAATTGAGCTGTGCCAGGAGCGCCGCGGGATTTACCAATCGATGGAATACCCAGCTCCGGACCGCGTGATGATCAACTTCAAGCTGCCGTTGGCTGAGATTTTGATGGACTTCTTCGACGCGCTGAAGAGTCGCACGCGGGGATACGCGTCGTTCGATTATGAGTTCAGTGAATACGAAGTATCACATCTAAGCAAACTCAATATTCTATTGAACGGTGATCCGGTGGACGCGCTGTCCTTCATCACCCACCGCGACCGCGCCTATTCACGCGCGAAGGTGCTTGTGGAGAAGCTGCGTGAGGTGATACCGCGCCAGCAATATGAGATCAGGGTCCAGGCTGCGCTGGGCAGCAAGATCATCGCTGCCGCTACGGTAAAGCCATATAGAAAAAATGTTACAGCTAAATGCTACGGCGGCGACATAAGCCGAAAGCGTAAGCTCCTCGAAAAGCAGAAAGAGGGCAAAAAGCGCATGAAATCCATAGGCAGTGTGGAAGTCCCGCAAGAAGCATTTATGAGTGTGTTGAAGATTGGTGATGACAAGTAGCTCTGGTATAATACAGTGGTTTGTTATGTTTCTGAATTGTTTGACCAACAGTATATTCTAATACCGAACAATTCAAATCATTGGCTTAGCATGCTTACGTTGTAATCATCAAGAATGAGCTATTACCGTGCAAGAGGTTTGTTGCCTAATGCTTAATTCTGTAGGATCATAGACTATGACTGCGCGTGAGGTTATCCGTACTTTAGAGCGCTTGGGATTCCAAGTGCGTAGGCAGGTTGGTGCACATATAAGGATGGTGCATAGAGATCGCCCTGAGGCTGGTGTGACTATTAGCGTTCATGCTGGTAGAGATTTATCTGAAGGGAACATTGCAAGTATACTTAGGCAGGCTGGGATTACTAGGCAAGAGTTTGAAAAAGCAAGGAGAGGCAAATGAAGCAATTTACTGTTGTTATAGAAAAAGACCCATCAGGGAAGTTCACATTGACTGTTCCTGCTTTGCCCGGTTATGTTGCCTGTGGAGATTCCGAAGATGAAGTCCTGCAGTTAGCTCAGGAAGGAATTCCATTCCACTTGTCCTGTCTCGCAGAAGAAGGAATAGAACCACCACACGAAGGCGGCGAGGCGAAAGTTGTAAGTCTAAACATTGCGGCATAGATTCTGGGCTCTCAGCTCTTTGCCCTCCACTCTCCAAAGAAAAAGGGGCCTGGCGGTTCCCCAACTGATGACCGCCGACAGTTGACCGAGGACTAAATTATGCGAATTGGCGTATTTGTTTGCTGGTGTGGATCGAATATTGCGAAGACGGTGGATGTTCAGGCTGTCGCAGAGGCGGCTAAGGATATGCCCGGTGTCGCTTTTGCGACTGACTATAAGTATATGTGCAGCGAGCCGGGGCAGAACATCGTTAAGGATGCGATACGGGAGCATAAGCTCGATAGGATTGTGATTGCGTCCTGCTCTCCCAGGCTGCATGAGCCCACTTTCCAGCGGTGCATTGGCGATGCGGGGCTGAACCCGTATATGGTCGAAATGGCCAACCTGCGCGAGCACTGCTCATGGGTGCATGAGCACACGCCCGAGACCACCCAAAAGGCGATTGAGCTCGTTAGGATGGCTGTGGCAAAGGTGTCTAAAGACCAGCCGCTGTTCAGAAAAGACATAGACCTGACCAAGCGCGCACTCGTGATAGGCGGAGGTATCGCCGGTATTCAGGCCGCGCTTGATATTGCCGATGCAGGGCATCCGGTGGTTCTCGTTGAGCGAACGCCGTCCATTGGCGGCCACATGGCTCAGTATGATAAGACATTCCCCACACTGGACTGCGCTGCGTGCATTCTTACTCCTAAGATGGTCGATTGTGCCAGCCACCCGCTGATCGATATCTGGACCTACTCAGAGGTTGAAGAGGTCAAGGGGTTCGTTGGCAACTTTGAAGTTACCATTCGCAAGCGTGCAAAGAGCGTTGATGAGACCAAGTGCACCGGCTGCGGACTGTGCCTGGAGAAGTGCCCGATGAAGGGTATCTCCAGCGAGTTCGATGAGAGCATGGGCACACGCCGCGCCATCTACCGCCCGTTCCCGCAGGCTGTTCCAAATAAGCCCGCAATTGATCGCGCGCACTGCCGGTTGTTTAACGGTCAGAAGTGTGGTGTTTGCCAGAAACTATGCCCCGCAGGCGCGATTGACTACGATCAGCAGGACCAACTCGTTACCGAGAACTTCGGCGGGATTGTGGTTGCCACCGGTTTCCAACTCTGGAACCATGCGGCGCTGGGCGAGTATGGCTATGGCAAGTATCCCAATGTGATCTCTTCGATTCAGTTCGAGCGTATTATGAACGCTTCCGGCCCCACCGACGGCCACATCGTGCGCCCATCCGATGGCAAAACGCCGAAGTCGATAGCGTTCTTGTCCTGTATAGGCAGCCGCGACGATACCCACGGCCACGCCTACTGCTCCAAGGTCTGCTGCATGTATAACGCCAAGCAAGCCCTGCTGGTAAAAGACAAGCTGCACGACGTCGACACCTACGTTTTCTATATGGACATCCGCGCCAACGGCAAGGGCTATGAGGAGTTCGTTCGCCGCACCATCGAGGACTTTGGCGCTAACTACATCCGGGGCCGCGTCTCCCGTATTTACCCCGATGGCGACCAACTGGTAATAAAGGGCGCTGATACGCTCCTGGGCAAGCCGGTTGAAGTTCGTGCAGACCTGGTAGTGCTTGCGACTGCAATGGAACCGCAGCACGATGCCAAGGACCTCGCCCGCAAGCTGGGTATCTCCACTGACCAATACAACTGGTTCAGTGAAGCGCATCCCAAGCTCAAGCCGGTGGAAGTCCTCACGGATGGCATCTACCTCGCGGGCGCGTGCCAGTATCCCAAAGACATTCCCGATACAGTCGCCCAGGCCAGCGGTGCTGCGAGCAAAGTGATAGGTCTGTTCAGCAAGCCCTCAATCAAGAGCCAGCCGATGATCGCCTACATCAACGAAGATACCTGCGCCGGCTGCGGCCTGTGCACGGAAGTCTGCCCGTTCGGTGCTATCGACCTTGTGGAAGTAATGGATCGAAGCAAGTCCACCCGTGAGAAGCAGGTAATGAAGACTGTCGCCCAGGTAAACGAAGGCGTCTGCAAAGGCTGTGGAACCTGCTCCGCCGCCTGCCGAAGCCTCTCTGCCAGGTTGCGCGGTTTTGAGGGTAACCAGATTCTGGCTGAGATAGACGCATTGGCAGAAAGTAAAAGAAGCTGAGAGTAGAGAGCTGAGGGTGGAGAGCCCAGACACTCTCTCCTAGTGGAGAATGCACAGCGTAACGTTCCGTCTGGAGGCATATATGTCAACTTTGGCTTTTGTGTTGATTGTCAGTATAGCCATTGCGTGGCCTCTCTTGCGTATCTTGATGTGGGCTAAGGTTGCGAAGAACTCAGAGGCAAAGACTGCTGAATTAACGCAATACCCGAGTCTGCGTAAGTATGTAAGCTATGAACTTGCATTCTTGATCTTATTTTTAGCTGCATCGACCTGCATGCGTTACAGCAAGAGAGGACTGCTAACATGGGTTGGAATGCTTGTTGTGCTTTTGAGTGTTGTGAGCTTCTTTTGGATAGACAAAGAAAAGAAGAAAGAGATAAACCGACTGAGTAACATAGATAAGCAGTAATCGTGTTCTTATGTTGGTTCGGTATCCTGATGCCGAACCCGCCGGACACACTCTGTGAACTGATAGCCCACCGAAAAATAAATAGGGGGCGCTTATGCCCACAAAACCAAAGAAAGAGACAATTGCACTGCTTAGATCAGTGGCGTGGCTCGTATGGATAATAGGAGTGCTGACCCACTTCTGGCCAGTGGTGATTGGGGTGGGGGTAGTGCTCATCCTACTTGCTTTGTTACCCTTCGTGTTCCGTGATGATGAACCTGAACTGCAGGAAATCAAGGCGCCTGCAGTGAAGCAGGACACTGGTATCAAGATCAGACGAGATGACGACGACGTCGACGCCTGAGGTCGTATTTAGACTGGAGTCTGCATTGACCAGAACTATTGTAAGGACAGTAATTATTGTTTTACTCGCTTCGCTGGCTTTACCTGTGATGGCAGCCACGGAGATTATCCCCTGCGTGCCGGGAAACAAGTGGGAGTATGACTCTTATAAAATCATTCACGGCACCCTGGCGATTGATGGGCATGCTGTGGCGACTATGCAGGACGAGAGTTCGGGGTCTTCTGTGTATGAGGTGCTGTCGCAGGAAAGCGGTTCATCTCCGGTGATATATAATTACCGCGAAGTCACGGACCTGAAGTCCATAAGTGGAAGCACCCAGCACGAAAGCAGCAATCTTAAGATATCTAATACTCCTCAGGGCTTATTGATCCATTCATCAGACAATGAGTCCTCAGATGAATCACAGGCCGAAAAGGAGAGCTACGATCCGCCGCTGCTCTACTTCAGCAAAAGTGCTTCGTCTGGTAAGTCGTGGGATGTCGGCATGATGCGCAGCGGTGATATAAAGAGCCCTGTATCGGCTAAAGTCGCCGGCAAGGAGACTGTTACGGTTCCCGCGGGCACGTTTAAGGACTGTTTGAAAGTAGTCTATACGACAGAAGAAATCACGGGCACGATAGAGATGATGGGGCAGAAGTTCAATATCACCTCAGGCCGCAGGCGCGGGATATATTGGGTTGCCGATGGTATCGGTGTGGTCAAGGAACTCGAGGTTGTGACCTCCGGCGCACAGGCTCCCGGCCCTAGCGGCAAACCGGTGATGATGGATACGTCTTTTTGCACGGTCTCCGAGCTGAGGCCGGGATATGTAGTTAAGAAATAGTTGCCAACTGAAACTTAGGAATCTAACACAATGTCTGAAGAAACCAAAGTCATAGATACGCAGGCCGAGGGATCGGCGAAGACCAGTGAGTGGCAGCCGAGGATACTTGGCATACTCTGCAACTGGTGCAGCTACGCGGGCGCGGACCTGGCAGGGAGCGCGAGGCTCCACTACCCGGAGACCATTCGCATCGTTCGTGTACCGTGCTCGGGCAGGGTGGACCCGATGTTCGTCCTCAAGGGCTTCCAAAAGGGGTTCGATGCGGTGATGGTGTTGGGGTGTCACCCCGGCGACTGCCATTACGCCAAAGGCAACTACTACGCCCGCCGTAGAATTGCCTTAGTAAAGGATCTTCTGAAGACCTTGGGCATCTCCGAGGATCGCTTCCACTTCGAGTGGGTTTCCGCATCCGAAGGTAATCGCTTCGCTGAACTGGTTACCGAGATGACTGAAAAGGTCAAGAAACTCGGCCCATTCGACGGCGTAACGCCGTAGCAATCAAGGTTCGTAGTCACCGGAATGCAGCTAGATGATTGATGACTGCCGACCGTCGACCAAAAAGGTATTGAGTATGTCTGATATCCAAAACAAGATTCGTGAAGAAGCAAAAAAAGCGTTGGAAAGCGGTGATGTAAGCGTCGTAATAGGGTGGGGCGCGGGCACTGTGGCGTTCAAGACCACGCCTGTGTTCATCGACAAACCCGAAGACACTGACAAACTCGTCTGGAATCCGGCGTGCGTGAATAATCTCGCAGTGTATCTCCCCAAGATGGCGAAAGACAGCAAAGCTGGAATCATCGCCAAGCCTTGTGACATCAGGAGCATAGTCGGATTGATTCAAGAACGGCAGATAAAGCGTGAGAATCTATATATTATCGGGCTAGGCTGCTCGGGAGTAGTAGATGCGTTCAATCTGGACAGCCAGGACTTCCATGTTCAAGATGTGACCGGTCTCGATTGGACGTCTGATGGCCTTAAAGTCAATACGACCAATGGCGACTACACCGTCTCCTGCTCCGATTGCCTGCGAGATATGTGCGGTGTCTGCACAAATCGCAATCCGGCTATATACGATGTGAAACTGGGCGAGGGAACCGAACCTCTGGAAACCAGGGCGTGCAGTATTCCCGAAATCCCTGAGGAGCGCCGAAAGTATTGGAGCGAACAGTTCTCCAAATGCGTGCGCTGCTACGCCTGCAGGCAGGTGTGTCCGAACTGTTACTGCGAGCAATGTTTTGCCGACCGCATAGAACCCAAGTGGACCGCCAAGAAAGCCACTGCCGAGGAGGCTTGGATGTTCCACGCCACCCGTGCAATGCATTCGGCTGGACGCTGCATAAGCTGCGGCGAGTGCGAGCGCGTTTGTCCCGTAGATATTCCAATAGCCGAGTTGATGCGCGAAATGGCGAATATAGTCAAAGAACGCTACGACTACGAAGCCGGTGACCCCGAGCAGAAATCGCCTGTACTAGGGCATTATCAAGATGAAGATTTTGACCCGGCGGCACATGGGGGATAGCCGGGTTTGTTCAGAACCACTGAAACTCTGAATCAATTGAAGTACTGAAAAGATAGCCTATCAATCAAAACACGGCATTTTCAGTGTCTCATTTCCATCATATCTTCAGTGGTTCAAGAACTGCTGAAGTGTGGAGACATTATGAGCGATAAAATCATCTCAAAAGATAGAATAACGGATTGGATCAACGAGCTGATGCAATCACATACTGTTGTGGCTCCAATAGAGCGCAAGGACTCCCCCGCGGAGTTTCGGGAGCTTAAATCCGGCGATAGTCCGATAATCGACGGCAGCCAGGCGATGATGCCGCCTAAGGATTATTTCCTCCCGCGCTACGAAGCTCTATTGAAGATCGAAAAGGGCAAAGAGAACGTGAGCGTGGAGCAACTGGTCCCAGAGGCAAAACCGGCGGTGATGCTGGGTATGTGGCTCCCGGACGCGCAGGCTATTCAGGTTCTCGACCGCGTGTTCCTGGACGATAAGTTCAAAGATCCGTATTATGCCGCCAGGCGGGAGAACACTGTGCTGGTCGCGGTGATGCCTGCCGAAAAGCGCTGGAGTTGGTTCTGCAACTCGGTGGATGACGTCGAGACATGGAAGAAGAACGTCGACGTGTTGATGTACGACCTCGGTGAGAAGTTTTATGTCGAAGGGCAGACTGCCAAGGGTGAGGAAATCCTTGCTGAGTCTTACTTCACTGAGCCGAATGAGGCCGACACAATAGCTAGAAACCAGGTCTGGGACAAGTTCGCGAA
>JAJFTD010000022.1 GCA_021373255.1 bacterium | reverse complement strand
CTGGAAGGGCGATCGCTATTATCCCAAAGAGCAGCGCTATAATACCGCGCGTCTCTAATGTCCACCACAGAGAACCCACATCACCACCGGGCTCCCGATTCGCATAAGTTTCCATGTCACTTAGCCTCCTTTTGCGGCTATTTACACAATAACTGTACCCATTGCAGACACTTATGGTATGATTTTGCTGACCACCGTCATGCCTATTTGTGCTATCATGGCACTAGACTAGCGCCTCGCGCTATGAATTGATCAGGAAGTTTCGTTTTGCAAGTAGATCATATTACCGGCTTAACCCTTGCGGTCGTGGCTATGGTCCTCTACGGAGTGTACATGGTACCGCGCAAGAAGAGCCGGATATCCCAAAGCTCTTACACATTCTGGATGGGTTTGGGAGCGCTGCTTTGTGCCGGCTTGTTGGGGCTTGTATTCAGAGGTATCGTTCTCGTTACACATTTCCAACTCGCGCTGATGCTCATAAGCGGTGTGGTCTGGGCTACCGGCACTCATGCTTATTGCCGGGGGGTTCAGCTCATAGGACTTGCCCGCTCCACTCCCATTAAAAACACTTCAGCAATGCTCGGCACTATCTTCGGCATTTTGATATTGCATGAGTTCTCATTTCACAAGGTCTTCCCACTGGTGCTGGTGATGTTGGGAAGCGCCGCTATTGTGGTCTCAGCCACCATACTCGGATTGGTGGAAGCTAATGGTGACGGCGACCTCAAAATCACAAGTTCGCGAGCTATCCCCTATGGCATCGCCTGCTCCGTGTGGGCAGCCATTTCCTACAGCGTATATACTATCCCAATGAAGATCCTGTTCGGCCAGGGCGTAGGACCCTCAACTTTTCTGTTCTACATGAGTGTCGGCTGTTTTGTGGGAATGTCGCTAACAGCCCTTGTCACCCGGCCGCGTAAGGATAGCATCCCAGTTACTTGGAGAGACCGTAACCTGGCAATGCTTTCTGGGGCTATGTGGGCTGTCGGCTCTATGGGCGCAAACATCGCAGTCAAACTAATCGGAGTCGCCATCACATGGCCGCTCACCAAGACAACTCTGGTTGCCGTGTTATACGGGGTGCTGGTGCTCCGGGAAATCGATGTTGCCCGCCATAAGCGAACCCTCACAAATGGGCTGGTGCTGTCGCTGATCGGCGTAGCGTTACTTGCATGGGCTACTGCTGTACATTAATTTGTGGTTATAAAAAGACGCCCCGCAAGGCTAGACCTCCAGGGCGTCATGTTCTTTCTGCATTAATCAATAGATGCTATTACCTGCGACAAGTGCGCTTCGTGTGACCGTAAGTACCAGCGGAGTGATAATACCCTTTGCGATACTTGCCATTCTTGTAGCCGCGCTTGTAGCCATGCTTATAGCCTTTTTTCAGGCCTCGATTATAAGCCTGGTTCTTGCGCGCATCTGAATGCCGCTTCCAAGCATACGCGGCGCCGGCGCCTGTCGCAATTGCAGCAGTCTTCTTACCTTTGACTGCCAAATAGACAGCGCCCGCAGTGAGTCCCAAGGCGGTGTTCCGTCTGCCTGTAGTGCTGGCTAGGACAGCTATGGGTGCGGCCATCGTGGTCACAAACACCATCAGCACCAGCAAGCCAACTGCTCTTGCTAGTTTCCACCTGGTCATTTCGTACCTCCTGTACTTCATACTGCTGCGAACAATAGTCCGCCACAGCAATATAAAGTAAAGACGAAGTACATGCCAGTAAGGTTCCCACCTGACATCACCTTCAAGTCAGCACTCTACGTGACAAGAGGCGATACCATGCTTTTCAGTGTATTGCTGATGATAATCTTCTGCTCGCCAAAACTGCCCGGCAGGGGTGATCTCCGTCACTATCGGATTATTGTATTTTCTACTTTCCTCCAGCTTACCCCTGGATGCTTCAGCAGCGGCTCGTTGTTCCGGGGTATGGTAGAAAATCGCTGAACGATACTGTGATCCCACATCCGGCCCCTGGCGATTTGACGTGGTGGGGTCATGTATACTCCAGAATACGTCCAAGAGCTGATCGTATGTAATCTCCAACGGGTCGTATTCCACTTCCACAGCTTCCGCGTGACCCGTCAGGTCTGTGCACACATCTTTATAACTCGGGTTATCCGTATGGCCACCGGTGTAGCCAACCACGGTTGACTTTACTCCCTTAACACGCCTGAATGCATCTTCCACTCCCCAAAAGCACCCAGCCGCAAATGTTGCTTTTTCCATGCTATTACCTCCGAAAAAGTATTGCATGGTAATGTTACCCGTGTTGGAAGGGAAGCAGAGAGTTGAGAGTGGAGGGTGGAGAGCCCAGCAGGGGCACTGCTCATTCGGCAAGATGCATTCGCCCCGCCACCCTACCACTTCGCCTCACCGGGATCAGGACAGTGCTTTTCAGATATGCGTGCTCTTATGGGGACCAAACACCCGCAGAAGCGGCATGTGGTGCCGTAGTCCAAGTTCGGGCAGTCGCGGCAGTGTGACAGGCGAGCGATGTAATCGTCTTCTGATGCCAGTGTCAGGCTGCCGTCACGAAGAATGTCTTCCAAGAGCTTCTTAATGCTCTCTTCCGACACCCTCACAGATGCACGGCAGCCTTTACATTGATTGCTCATTTTATCTCTATTACTACGATGGATTTAGCAGGCAGCTTGGCTGTAAATCCACTGCTTGTTATCTTCGCACCGTCGAATGCCTCGGGCTTGATGTTATCGAGGGTATCGAAGGTGTTGTGTGCATTGATGGTGCTAGATGTGAGAACTCTGCTGGAAATGCTTGATACCGCCACTCCGCGCAGTTCACAAGAGATTTCCGCGTCGGTATTAGGATCTGTATTGCACAGGGTGACGTGGATTTTACTCTCGCTATCGACTGATGCGGATGCGCTCACAGTGGGGATTTTGTCGCCGTCGAACTCATAGTCGCTGCAGGTCAGCGATATCGGGAGCATTGTGGCATCCTGATGGACTGTGTACATCTCGAAGACGTGATATGTTGGGGTGCAAAGCATCTTCTCGCCCTCGGTCAGGATCATCGCCTGGAGAACGTTGATCGTCTGCGCAATGTTAGCCATTTGCACGCGTTCGCAGTGGTTGTTGAAGATGTTCAGCGTTAGGCCAGCTACAAGGGCGTCGCGCAGGGTGTTCTGTTGATATAGGAAGCCGGGGTTGGTGCCGGGCTCGATGTCATGCCACGTGCCCCACTCATCCACCATAAGCCCCACTTTTCCATGCGGGTCATAATGATCCATTATGGTGGAGTGTTTTGTTACAAGCTCCTCCATAAAGAGTGCGCTCTTTAGCACGGTGAACCAGTCATCTTCCTCAAAGACCGTCGCCGAGCGGCTTTTATGCCCCGTGCCGCAGTAATAATGCAGAGCAAGACCCTGCATCGTTTCAGCGGCCTCACGCATTAGGACATCAGTCCAATGATAATCCTTATCACAAGGACCGCAGGCGATCTTGTTGATCATATTGCCGCTGAGGTTGCGCACATAGCAGGCATAACGCTTGTATTCATTGGCATAATATTCAGGGCGCATGCAACCGCCGCATCCCCAGTTCTCATTGCCCACCCCGAAGTATGGCAGCTTCCATGGTTCGTCACGGCCATTCTCTCTGCGCAAGTCAGTCATTGGGGACTTGCCATCGAAGGTGATATACTCCACCCAATCCCGCATCTCTCTCACGGTTCCGCTGCCCACGTTGCCACAAATGTAGGGCTGGGTATCGAGCTGTTCGCAAAGGTCGAAGAACTCATGGGTGCCAAAATGATTATTCTCCGTGACCCCACCCCAGTGGACATTCACGATAGTCGGTCGCTTCTCACGCGATCCTATGCCATCCATCCAATGGTAATCATCGGCAAAGCACCCGCCCGGCCAGCGCATCACCGGCGGCTTGATCTTCCTCAACGCCTGGACTACGTCGTTGCGGATGCCACGGGTATTCGGAATCGGGGAGTCCTCACCAACCCAATAGCCTTCATAAATGCAGCGCCCGAGGTGCTCGGAGAAGTGTCCGTAAATATTCTTATTGATCCGGTGCTTGCCGAGGTCGGCATTGATAACCAGTTTATTCAACCCATCTCCTCCACTGTTGCCTGTGGCATGATTTAATTAACTCATGCTGCAGTATAACACCGGTATGGTTGCTCGTCAACTAAATTGCTGTGCGTGTAATTGACAAGTTCAGCTTGTTATGTTAATCTTATGGTTAACTAATATAGCAGGTGAACTGATGCGAGAGCAGTCTGATGATAGATCGCTGGCGCTTTTCGCCGCGCTGGCCTGCGATACACGATTAAAAATAATCCGGTTGCTTGGAGAACGTCCGATGAATGTGGGTAAACTGGCTGCCGCGCTCGGCATATCCGCCGCAGCCGTCACCACTCACATCCACAAACTTGAAGCTGTTGGGGTTGTGGGTTCAATAGCGCTGCCTGGCAAGCATGGCTCGCAGAAAGTTTGCTCGCTGCTGATCGAAGAGCTATCAATCCCCCTGAAGCCGACCTCATCCCGACCGCAGTGCTACACAGTGGAAATGCCGGTAGGGCATTATGTGAATTGGGATATCCAGCCCACCTGCGGACTCGCGGGGCTTAATGGCTTCATTGGCCAGATGGATGACCCGCGCTTCTTTGCCGACCCATCGCGAATGGACGCCGGGATGCTGTGGCTGGGAAGTGGGTTCGTAGAGTACAGGTTCCCCAATTACCTGCTACCCTCGCAGCGCCCTGTAGCAATCGAGTTTGCCGCTGAACTGTCATCAGAGGCGCCGGGGATCAACAACGATTGGCCATCGGATATCTACTTCTGGGTGAACGGTGTAATGGTCGGAATGTGGACCAGCCCCGGTGATTTCGGAGGTAGACGTGGGGCGTATACGCCTGAGTGGATTATCGAATGGGTAAACCAATACGGTCTGCTGAAGGTACTGCGCGTCGATGAGCACGGCACTACCATCGACGGCATCCCCATATCAACCGTCACATTGGCCGATCTCGACCTTGGCAGCCGGGCGGATATAACCCTAAGATTAGAATCGCCCCAGAACTCCACTCACGCCGGCGGCTTAACCATCTTCGGACGAGGGTTTGGAAACTATGGACGAGACCCGGAGATGAGGCTGCTTTACGAGTTAAGAGTTGCGACTGTAGCTCCCTCGCCCCTTGCGGGAGAGGGTCGGGGTGAGGGGTAACAACGTCACTCCGCAGAAGCGTAACCCCCTCACCCTAGCCCTCTCCCACCCAGGGGAGAGGGAACACGTATGTGCATACAGCTAGGCATTTAAACTTTCGATAGTAATGATCTATGATCCACCCCGAGCCTTGATACCGGCACCATTTCTCTAAAAACTAACCATCTTCGGCTTAGCCTGCCTGCTTTCAGTGGATTCGTAGCCTGGCTTACCCAACAGCTTGAACATTTCTTTCTTGTAGGCTTCGACACCGGGTTGATTGAACGGGTTTACGTTTAACATCAGGCCACTCACGGCGCAGGCAATCTCGAAGAAGTAGATCAGCGCGCCCATGGAGTAGGCGTCGAGTTGCTGCAGGTGGATAGTCATATTCGGCACGCCGCCACTGCGGTGGGCGCTGGCTGTGGCTTCGTAGGCCTTGGAGTTTACGTAGCTTACTTCCTGCCCCGCGAGATAGTCGAGACCATCGGGATCCTCTGACTCAGGAATGGTAAGCGATGGCTCGCCACCATCCACAATCAAGAACGTCTCCGCAAGCACTCTTCGGCCCTCCTGAATGTATTGGCCAAGGGAGTGGAGGTCTGTGGTGAAGTCCACTGATGCTGGGAAAAGGGCCATATTCTCCTTGCCCTCGCTCTCACCGTAGAGCTGCTTCCACCACTCCAGCAAATAATGCAACCTCGGCTCGAATGACGCCAGCACTTCTATACCAAAACCCTGCTGATACATCACATTGCGCGCTGCGGCGTAAAAATAAGCCGGGTTAGCAAGCGGGTCGCTTGTGCTCGCACAGAGGTCCGCGCACGCTTTAGCGCCTGCGATTAACGGAGCGATATCTATACCTGCGTAAGCAATCGGCAGCAGCCCAACTGCTGAAAGAACCGAATAACGCCCACCGATATCATCGGGAACCACATAAGTCTCCCACCCCTGCTTATGAGCCGCGTCCAGCAGAGAACCCTTGTTGGCGTCAGTTGTGGCGACTATCATCTGTCGCTCCACGCTCTCGTCAACTAATTCCCTCATAACTCTAAATGCGATAGCGGGCTCTGTGGTGGTGCCGGACTTGGACACCACATTGATAGCTACGCGCTTGCCCTTGAACAGTGCTTTCAGGCGAGTCATATAATGAGCGGACATGTTTTGGCCTGCATAGACTACTCTACCGGGATCGTCCGCCAATGCCTCAATAACTGCCCGCGCCCCGAGATACGAGCCGCCAATACCGATCACCAGCATTACATCCGTGTCATTAGCCAGCCTCTTTGCGGTAGCGTTGAGCTTTGCAAGCTCGTAGTCGGACATTATAGTCTCGGGCTTGAGCCAGCCGGTGAACTCCGAACCGGGATGATTCCCCTCCCTCAGCAGTCCATCAACAAACTTAACCATGGCCTGCCTCTCCGCAACCATATCAGTGGTCACGTTAGGTTCCAGGTAATTCACATCCAAAGCTATAGGCAGCTTATCAAATTGTTTTGGCATTATTACTCCTCCGCCCTATTATATAAATTCATCGCCGCCTCGATTCCTTCATTGAGAATCATCTCCAGCGCGTCGGCGGCTTGTTGAATGGTCACATCTATAATTTCCCGATCCTTGCGGTTGAAGCGCGACAGAACATGGTTGACCACTTCACCCCCGCGGCCGATTCCTATCCGCATTCGTGGGAATTCGGTCGAGTGGATGTGCTGGATTATCGAGGTCATACCCTTGTGGCCGCCGGACGAACCCTGCATCCTGATGCGTATCTTACCCATCGGGAGGTCCATGTCGTCGTAGATTACGAATAAATCCGACGGCTCAAGCCGGTATTTTCGCAATATCTGGCCCACAGCTTGTCCGCTTTCATTCATATATGTCTGCGGCTTCACCAGCAATACCTGCTCACCCAGGTGGTCCATACTTCCCACCAGCGCGCGGCACTGTCGGCTGAGTATGCGGACCTTGCGACGCTTGGCAAGTACATCAAGCACATCAAATCCGATGTTGTGCCGAGTATGTGCATATTGCTGGCCCGGATTACCCAGGCCGACTATCACTTTCACGATTGAGCCTTCCACGCCGTATCGAATATCTGGCTCACGCTGCGGTCTTCATGAATCCTCTGGATAGCATCTGCAAGCAGGTCCGAAACTGAGACGACTTCGATCTTGCTATCCCGCTTATCTACGGGAAGCGGGAGTGTGTCTGTTATGATGACCTTTTTAATTGGAGATGCTATGAGCTTATCGGGCGCTCCACCGGAAAGAACACCGTGCGTGCAAGCGGCATAAACCTCTTTGGCTCCGCGCTCAAGCAGGGCTTTTGCGCCATTGATTATCGAACCACCGGTGTCGATCATATCGTCAATCATAATAGCCCGTTTGCCTTCGATGTCACCTATGAGCTCCATAACCTCGGTCCTGTTCGGCTCAGGGCGGCGCTTTACGATGATGGCAAGCGGCGTCCCGAGGAACTCCGCAAGCGACCTTGCCCTTGTGACGCCACCGACATCCGGTGAAACTACCACGGTATTCTCATCTATAGCCAGGTTGCGGCGCAGGTAGTCAGCTATGATAGGACCGGCATAGAGATTGTCCACGGGGATGTCGAAAAACCCGACAATCTGGCCCGAGTGCAAGTCTATGGTAAGCAGTCTGCTCGCCCGCGCAGCCGTCAGCAAGTTCGCAACAAGTTTAGCCGTGACAGGTTCCCTGGGCTTGACCTTGCGGTCTTGCCGCGCATAACAATAGTATGGCATAACAACATTCACACGCCGCGCGGATGCACGTGTAAACGCGTCCACCATAATCAGCAGTTCCATTAAATGCTCGTTTACCGGTGTAGGCGTCGACTGTACGATAAAAACATCATCGCCTCTAACACTCTCATCCACCTTAACGTGAATTTCACCGTCAGAGAAACGCTGAATATCTATGTTCCCCACGTGGATGCCGAGGCGCTCCGCTATTTTCTGTGTAAGTTCCGGGTTTCCAGTCCCCGAGAACAGCATCAGCTCGCTCAATTCATGCTCCTGTGATTTATGGATTTTCGGCAATTAAGTTAGCATATACGCATTCAGTATATCTGCCGAAAATCGAGTTCGACTTTCGGATACTAGACAATATGTCTTTGCGATAACTTATCGTCCGAAAGTCAATAATTCCCGGGCACTATTATAGCAGAATCGGAACGATGGGAGAGAGTAGGAGTAGCTGCGTTTTTGTATGCATTCTCTGTCGCGTATTGTATTCCTGCAATAACCGTATGCAAAAGGTAAGCAGTAAAATGGGCCGACTATAATCGATAAAACGAATCTGGCATCGAATGTAACTTTGCCTGCTTTCGCGAATCATGTCTATTGTAAGCGCTTCACTTTATGAGGGCTGGTAGAAGAATTGATCTCAGATGAGCAGATAATCGAGCTGGTGTTGAAAAAGCATATCGATGAATACCAGGAACTGGTGCGCAGGCATCAGGATTCGGTATTTAGGCTGGCTTATCGGATTTTAGGGCGACGCGAGGAAGCGGAAGATGTGGTTCAGGATACCTTCGTTAAAGCATACAGCAATCTGGCTAGCTGCAGAGAGCGAAACAAGTTTTGGCCATGGATAAGGCGCATCGCCCTCAATATATGTCTGAGACGAGCCCCACGCGAATGTCTCTGTGAAGCAATAGACGACCTTCATGATGCCATATGTGACCGCGAAAGTCCCATCGAGGCAGAAGTTCTTAAGCAAGTGGATATCTCTTGTTTACGCAGAGCTGTCGCAGAACTCCCTACCTGTTACAGAACTATAATCGTCCTTAGATATGAGGAGGAGTTGGCGTATAAGGAGATCGCTAAACTTGTCGGCGAATCTGTTGATGTTGTTCGAATACGTCTGTACCGGGCCAAGAAGATGCTGGCCCAACAATTGGCGGTGATGAATGATGAAGTGTGTTGAAATTCGAAAAATGCTCTCTGCATACGCGGATGGCGAGATAAAGGGGCGCACAGCTTCGGAGTTGCAGGCTCATGTCGCTCAGTGCGACCTTTGCAGAGCCGAGATGAAGACGATGGATGTGCTCCAATCGAAGCTGCGGGAGATGATGAGTGAACCGGTTGAAGCCGTGGACGTGTCGAATTATGTTATGTCCCAGCTAACATCCCGGCAGGCAACGCGAATATCCATGTTCAGGTGGATAGGAGTCGGCGCGGCGATGTGCTTTGTCGTCTTGCTGCTCGTGTGCCTGTTCCTTGCATCGAGCTCTACTGAACGTGCCACCATGCGCATTGTTCAGAATCCTCCGCGTAGACATATCACTAAAGTGCAGCACGATCCTCCACCGCAGCGTAAGATCATTGTCACACCTATCGAGCATCATCGATGTGTCGAACGAGTTGCAAAATTGCATGCGCCACGTCCATATTATCATCGGCATATCAGAAGACAGCATGTGGCAGATCGTCGTCCTATCCAAGATTGGAAATCGCCGGAGACCATGCATTTGGCTATAACCAGCTCAGCGACTGCTGATCGGATTGAGAAGACAATTTCGGTGAAGCTCGGAGATATCAACCTGTGTCAGGCTAAAGTAACACAGGTCAATCTTCAACCCAATGAAGATGCCGCATCAATCACCCGCCCCGAGTTAGAAGTGGTCGAAAATCGTGGGGCAGCAATGAACCAAATCGGAGGTTAATCGACAATGAGAACCTTGATTCTCGTGATGTGTGCTTGTATCTTGATTTGTTCTATCGGATGTTCGATTGCTGGCCCAATGCAATCAGAGCTAAAAGCCTATAGGTGCCTTGTGCCGGACTGGTCGAAGACGAGCGGAGGAAGCAGCCCTGCTCTCTCACCTGACGGTAAAACGCTCGTATATCTTGTTCATTACCCAGGTGATACTGCAAACGATAAAATCTGGGTTATTTTTGATGTGGATAGCTATCAACCTGGAGAAAAGTATGCGGTAACACCTACCAAGATTCCCGAGCCCTGGCAGCTTCAAATTGATCTTCCGCATATCAATTTCTCGCGTGAGGGAAAACCGTCTCTCCATGTGCAGCGTACCAGTTATACGCCGGAGTTTCGGAACGTGGACTGGTCACCAAATGGAGAGCACGTGGCGTTCATATTTAATGGGCGGCTCTTTGTTGCTGAATATTCAGACCTGAAAGCGAGATCGTCGAGAGCGCGCATGCTTGCGGATGTGGCTATTGTCCCTCCTGAGAACGCTCCTACGACAGTCGACCCCGCGAAAGACATGTTTGCCGAGCCGGTACTTGCTCCGAGGTGGTCGCCGGATGGAACTCGCATAGCTTTTCTTCGTCCTGGTGCGCCGGGGCAGGCAAATCGCGTATGCGTTGTGGATTTGAGAACAGACAAAGAATCCGAAATAGCCAATGACTCAAGCAATGGCACCGAGACTTGGGAACAGCCATGGTCACCGGATGGCAAGTATCTGGCTTACACATCGAGTCGGCCGGCAATGGGTGGCGGGACTGTGGAAATGGGTGGTATCAGCATAGTGCCGGTGGCTGGAGGCGCAGCGCGCAAGCTCGTGGATCAGGCGAATGTCTTCTGCCCGAGCTGGTCGCCGGACAGCAAGCGACTGGCATACCTAGGTCCATCCAAAGATAGAGGGATCGGCAGTATGGTGCCGGTTGTGTATATTATCAACATCGACGGCACTGGCTCGAAGCCGATCACGCAAAACTGGCTGCCGGACTCCCAGCTTTCCGCCGTGCAGATGCAGATGAACGAGCGACTGCGAAAAGTATTGAGTGAGAACTATTCCGGCCTATTCACCGCAGCCCAGATCAAGGTAATCGCGCCTGGCCGAATCTCCGACAGTGATGCAATGGCAGCGTTGATAATCTCTGAAGGAATGCGGCAGTCAAAAGCTATCGGTGGAGAGTTCAAACGAGTAGTTGAAGCTGCAATAAAACACTATCCGATAAAAGGCAATAACAGGCTCCGCGCATGCGTGGATATCAGCCATGCAGCCAACAAGCTGCCAAAGGACGCACAAGACAAGTTCCAACAAAGACTAATGCAAACACTCAGCGACGTGACTCGACCTCTTACTAGTTTAGTGGCTGCGTTTGAAATGGCCCCTGTGTGGTCTCCGGATGGGAAGAGCGTGGCATTTACACGGTGGAATATTCCAGCCGCAACAATGCAGTTGATAACGGTGGATTTGGCAACCTCTAAAATCCGAATTCTGTTTGAAAGCAGTGTGCTAGAAAGCGTTTCCTGGGCAGTTGGTGGAAGATCACTGATTCTGGACGCCAAACGCAACCTTGCCTACAGTGGAAAGACCGAAGACCCGAACAATCTCTGGCCGGACTCCATTACCATGCCCAGTTACCCTGAAGTCTGGATTCTCGACCTAAAATGATAAACTTGTGGCCCGGCACATGTGCTGCGTGCCGGGCCACAGGTGTGATACCTTACTAATGCGTGGTGTCCTTTAAATAAACCGAAATAATGTGATTTATGAATTTGGAATGAACAGGATTAGCTTGGGTTCAGGCAGATCTCTGATGCCACCACGTGATGCTTGGGTGTGAAGAGAACGCTGTCACTCCCGCCATTCCCTTCATTCTTTACTCTCAATTCAAAATTCTAAATTACCTTCTAGAATCTTAGTGCTAGAATACCCCAGAAGATGACCATTTGCGCGGCGTAGATGGCTGCTCCGGTTAGGATTCGTGCGAGTATTAGGTGTGAGTCTGGAGTTGGAGTGCTTAGCAGGCCAGAGGTGAAGCCTGTGGTTGAGTCGATCATCCGCTGGACATGCAGCACAGCCCATACAAGCAGCAGGCATACGAACGGGCAGGCCCACGCAGCGCCCAGGGTGATACTCGAACCGGCGAATGCTGCTCTAGCCAGGGCGACTATCAGCGGCAGAGCCAATAGCGCGATGATCGTCGGTCTGTGCCTGATGATGCGTTTGAGGTCATAGGATGCAAGGACAATAGCGGACATAGCTTACGTAGTGCCCTCCCTCACATCTGCTGCGATGCTGGAGCCACCGTCGGCGATAACATCGAGCGCGTCTTCAAGCGTCGGACGCTTCAGGTATACACATCCCAATTCCGTGCCGAACTCTGAGAGCAGATCGCCTATCACGCGTTCGCCGTTGGTTGCACGGAATGAGAGGAAGCCCTCTTCCTCCCGGATAACCACCGATATCTGCTCCTCGATCCTGGCCCTGATCATTGGGCTGGTGATATCTCCGAGCACCACCACATCTTCTCCAGCAAGCCGCCGGAGGTCATCCGGGCGACCAAGGAAACTGATCCTGCCGCGATGGATCACGGCTACTCTCCCACACATCTCCGCGATCTTGCCGCGCGAGGTGAGTATAAGAAAAGATTTCCCCTCACTCCTACGCAAGCCCAGCATGTGGTCCCACAGCTTTTCCATAATATCCGGGTCAATGGTGTCCAGCAGCGAATCGATCACCGTGACGGGAGCATCTGAGACAAGTGCGCGAGCAATCTCTACACGGTTCCGAACGCCCGAGGATAGATGTTGAGCACGAGTAGAACGCCAGTCGCTCAGCTTGAGGAGTTCGATAAGTGAGGCAACACGTCCGGCCCGCTTTCTACGGGGAACACCCCACAGCGCAGCGAAGAGGTCGATGTTCTCATAGACCGTTAGTTCAGAAGCTAACGCAGGCTTTTCAAGAGCGATGCATGCAAAAGGTGTAGGTTTCTTATTGTCGGAATCTGTCCAGGCAATCGTCCCGCTGGATTGCTCTTCCAGACCGGCAATTAACCCGGCAAGCGTGGACTTACCCGAGCCGGAACGACCGAAGACTCCGACTATCTCGCCGGCTTCGATCTCGAGATTCACATCCCACAGCGCCCACTTCCCGTTGGCGCGCATACCCAGGTTGTCGATCTTGAGCGTTGACATTACAAGCAGAGTATACGACCTCAACAGTATACACGTCAATGAAGAGTTTGTGGCTTTGGCGTAGTATAATGATGAGGTTTACAGCCAGGAGACGAATGTGGCGCGAGAAAGTGGACTTGAAAGGCTAAAAATCACACCGGAAGATGCCATAAATCTCCCACGTGGAGTGCGGCGAAGTGTGGCAGGATATCTGACGCGATTTGGTTTCAATGAGGAAGCCAGAGACCTGCTCAGGCACATTATTGCCCAAAGCCCCGGCAGCATGCTCTACCGCCGATGGCTGATCACGGCTCTCACAGGGTGCGGCGAGATCGAAGAAGCTGAGAGGCTTTCCGAGGAGCTAGAATCTGATTACCCCAATAACACATACGCGCTGACCTGCCGCGCACAGATAATGTTTGCTAACAAAAACAATGACGCCGCTTGTGAAACCTTGGCCAAGTTCATACTTGATCCACGCGAAAGCCATGCTTACTGGGGCAGGCTTGCTCTCGCCTGCCAGCAAAGGGGTTCCTGGAACCGCGCTCAAACCGCCCTCGACCGCGCGCTGGCTATCTTTGAATCCAAGCCGACCGAAGAGGATAAGCAACTAATAATCCCTATATATCTTTTATTGGCTTTGGCAGCTCAAGATGAACATAATGGCATCGAAAAGAGCCTCTACCGCGAAGAGCTGGAAGCGAGGATGCGAGAGGAAGAGGAAAAGCTGCAGGAGCAGCTAGAGGCTTGGAAAAATGAAGGTATACGCTCACCGAAATCAAAGAAGAAATTAAAAGTAAATCCCGAGCCTACAGCTAATGCGATACGCGTAATCGACCCGGAAGTAGTCGCTGCCATGCGAACTGCAGACGAAGACCCAGTCCCGAACTCGGTGCTCGAAGGCCAGCTTAATAAATTCTTCGGGTTCAACCAGTTCCGTAAGGGTCAGCAGCAGGTGATTGAACGTGTTCTCGCGGGGGACAGCGTCCTTGCGGTGATGCCAACAGGAGCCGGTAAATCGCTCTGTTACCAACTCCCAGCAATGCTCCTGGACGGCGTCACACTGGTGGTCTCCCCGCTCATTGCTCTGATGAAGGACCAAGTGGACAGCTTACCCGCCGACGTCCAGAAGCAGGTCACACTTATTAACAGCACCCTCGAAGGCGATGAGATCGACCGGCGGTTGCGCGAAGTGCGCGCGGGTAAGTATAAACTGGTCTACGCCGCGCCAGAACGCCTGAGGCAAAGGCCGTTTATGCACGCGCTCCGCAGCAGAGGGGTGTCGCTGTTGGTGATTGATGAAGCGCATTGTGTAAGCCTGTGGGGCCATGACTTTCGGCCGGACTATCTTGCCATAGGCGACGCGTTGGCATATCTCGGCCACCCCACCGTCCTCGCAATGACTGCAACCGCCACTCCGCGAATGCGGCTGGAGATATCCAACCACCTCGGGCGGCAGTTCCATATAGTGAGCACGGGCACCCACCGCCCCAACCTCTTCCTGGAATCGGTGTTGATCCGTAACGACGAAGAAAAAATGCGCGAACTGGTAAGGCTGTGCATGGAAAATGACGGTACGGGGATAGTCTATACCAGGTCACGCAAGAAAGCCGAGGATCTCGCCAAGTTGCTCAACCGCGAGCGAATACGATCCACCTTTTACCACGCCGGTATGGACAGCGAGCAGCGTGCACGGACCCATGAAGAATTCATGGACGGCAGGTGGAGAGTGATTTGCGCTACAGTAGCATTCGGGATGGGGATCGATAAGTCTGATGTGCGGTTCGTAATCCATTACTCGCTGCCCGCATCGCTGGAGGACTATTACCAGGAAGCAGGCCGCGCCGGACGCGACGGTTTCCCCAGCAGGTGCATTCTCATGGCTACTCCCGGCGACAAAGCCAGGAACACCCGATGGATGGGTGAGGAGTGGGTAAATTTAGACCTGCCTAAGGCGTGTTATCAACTTA
This sequence comes from bacterium, assembly GCA_021373255.1. Lineage (GTDB taxonomy): Bacteria > Armatimonadota > UBA5829 > UBA5829 > UBA5829 > UBA5829. Next base: position 4,081 of record JAJFTD010000022.1, on the reverse strand, counting down.
TAAGGGAGATGACACACGAATCTCGCTTCGCGGCAATACATCCCGATGACCTTCGCCGTGACCTCAAGCAGGACGATACCCGTATACGGGTGGCTATCAGCATGCTGGAAGATGTAGGGCTTGTGAGGCGCCATCCCGATGCACCGATCACATTCACCATCGGACTTACGGAAAAGGGAGTCCGGGAGGGCGGGCAAGAGCTTTCCGAGTTCGCCGGTAAAGCCAGGCTCAGAGTCGGGCAGCGGGTGCCATTGGAAACCGTGGAGTTGTGCAGGCGCACGGGTCTGAACCCAAACGAAGTCGAAGAAAAATTACTGAACTGGCAATCGCTGGGATACGTGACATTCTACGGTTCAGGCCGGGTGCTGCTGATCGAAAGACTTCCGGCAACTAAAGATTCCCGCGCCTCGATGGAAAACCTGCTGACTAAATACTCCCAAGCACAGGAGATGCGGCTGGAGGAAATATTCAAATACGCCGAAACGCACCGCTGCCGTCATGATGTAATTGCCGAGCACTTCGGTGAGCCGCCCATCGAGAACTGCATGGCCTGTGACAACTGCAACCCTCAACCCGATATTCGTGAGGCAATCAGCAAGCAGGCAGCCCCTATCGATGGCAAGATCAGTGATGACGAAAAGTGCCGCAAGATAATCGAGACTGTAGAGATGATCAAGGGCCGAGTGGGATTTACCGGGCTTATTAAGGTGCTCAAAGGCTCCATCACCAGCTATATCAAGCGCGACACCTGCCCCAACTTCGGCATCTTCGCCAATCTGCCAAAAGCCACCATCGAACGCCTGGTGCAGGAACTGCTGGATGACGGCTTGCTGACCCGTGACGACAGCGAGTATCGCTTGATATGGCCGGGGAATCAAGATTGACCAACATTGCAGGTGTTCGCGCCACCACACCACCTATTGTGATAATCTTTCACAACACATTGACTTATAGCAATATGTAATTCTATAATGCGTCAGGAAGTATGTCCGCTTGTACGCAAGATAATTACTCTGCAGTAATCTGTGTGCTGTTTCGTTGGCTTGTCTCAGTTACCCAAATATACTTATGGTTTGGGCTATATTTGCACATTAACCTTAAACGATTCATTTGAACATCGCGGGAGCACACAGGCAGTGTGCGTCTGCTTTCAAAGATTGGAGAATCTATTCTTATGACAATACGAAGAGCAATTGGGTATGTGTTCGGCCTTGCCGCGGTGCTTACCGTGTCGGCATCATTCGGGGCGACCGCATTTCCCACAATACCTGATCCTATATGCGGTGTAAATCAGTGTTGGCTCGGTGAGCCGGATAAGCCCAGTTGGGTGCTCACCGATGCTGATCTCGTCCGGCTGAAAGCGATTGGTGTGAACACTGTCCGGCTCGCAGTCTACCCGAAGGAGATCGGACTCGACGGCACCGGACTAGTCTGGACTAAAGACAAGCAGTTTGATCCGGCTGTAGCCGATAGCTGGAAGCCCGATTGGCGCGCCCTGGATCTGGTGCTCGACCGATTGGCGAAGCATGGGCTGACACCTTACATTTGCCCACATCCTTCACCCGCAACTTGGGTGACCATCTACATTCCGGAAGATGCGGATAGCGTGCTCTGGTTATCTAGGCTGATCGTGAATCATGTACACGAAAAATATGGCGACAACGTTATTTATGGTTGGTATGAGAACATCTGGAGAAACTCCATGGAGCCCTGGCACACCGGAGTCTACCGACATACGCTCAGCGCAAAATTTCCCACGGAATGGCATCGAATGCTCAGCAAATTCTACGACGACAAGATTGGCGAGCTTAACAAGACCTGGGGTTCGAATTACGGATCATTCGCCGAGATACCGGTTCCTGATATGGGGACTGTAAAAGGCGTGCCGGAAGATGCTTATGAGAGCCGCCGGACTTATGACCTGCGCCACGCTATTGACCTGCTCTCTCGGGAGAAATTGACAGCGTGGAAATCGGAAATCCATCGGTTAGCTCCCGGCGCGATGTGGGTAGGCGCTTGCCTGCATGATGGGTTCTGCGGCATGCATGATACCAGAGCGGGCAATCCGCCGATGTGTAACTGGGGAATAAGCACCTACGCAATTACAAGCGATGTGCTTGCAGCAGATAACTACCAGCCTGATGGATGCCTGATGACCGCTTATCGCACAATCGAAAAGATTGCATCAATCGAAGGCAAGAGCATCATGAATGTCGAGATCAACGGATCTCAGCCATCATCGTTTAGAGCAATCAAGAAGGTGGGCGGCCCAGTACGGGGTGCACTGGCCTGGTGTGCCAGAGAGGATCAATTCGGTCTGATAGCCGACGATGGCACACCGAAGGTCGACCGAATGAATGCTGCAAAAGAACTCTTCCGCGCAATGCGCGAACAAAGAAAACACTTCACGGAATACGTGCCCGGCAAGGTATACGTTTATTTCCCCCAGGAAACCTATGAATATGCTGTTCTAAAGGCCAGCCAACTGGACGCTTATGAGCATATATGCGACAAACTTCCTCCGAAAGATCTCGAGCCTGTGCTGACAGATGAACTGGGAAAGCTTCCATTTGATGCATCGGTGTTCGTGCTGGAAAAGCATCTGCCAAGGAAAGCAATTGACATCCTGAACAGCATGGGCAGCCGGGTGGTGTCTCCGCATGCCTACTTCGTTGACGAAAGCGGCATCCGAATCGAGCGCACGTTCGTGCCCAGCGATTTCTATGCTCAGTTAAACACTGTGAAAGGTGGAAAATATCTCCTCGATGCATTTCAACGAGTCGAGGAAAAAGAGCGCAACATCGCCTACAGGGACATGGGGACAACCATTTTATCATCGACTGAATTGCTCAAGCTCAACGAGATCGATCATTCCATCCCCCCAAGTCTAGTGGATATGATAGACGGCAATTTCGCAACACGCATAATGTTCGCTGATAAGCAGCAAGAGGAGATTGTGGATGTGAAATTGCCCCGCGAATCAAGCGTTGATGGAGCGTTTGTCGAAACAGTTACCGAAGATCCAGGGCGCACACCGGCTCAGATACGGGTTCTGGTATCGGAAGATGGGACTCAGTGGAAGGAGGTGGCAAAGGTGACCAAAGTAACACGCGACCGAACCCACATCCGCTTCCCGGCCACCCGTGCAAATCTGGTTCGGTTTGACTTTGGAGGCAGCACCCACTCTTTGGGAACTCGTGTGATTGAGATAGGCGTGCTCGGCCAATAAGTCCGGTCGGTTTCAGTAAATCTGACATGCACCAATCCCCATCGTCCACACTTAAGAGTGCACTATCTTGACCAGTCGGTGGGGATATGGTAGACTTCAGCTTGTGTCACAGACTCAGGTATAATGCCTGGGCTGTCTATCAAGGAGGTTTAAAGTGTCAGTCAAGCAAGAAGCTGGCGTTTCTTTGGAAGATAAAATCCACCGGACGATAACCTGGTATCGAGTGCCTTTGATGGCGATAGCGACTGCCGCTCTGGTTTCGCTGCTGCATAGCAAGCAGGCATTTTGGTACGCGGTGCCGGTGATTGTGCTCGGCGAATTGATACAGCTTTGGGCGACATCGCATCTTCATAAGGACAAGCACTTCACCATTTCCGGTCCTTACTCCCATGTCCGCAACCCAATGTATTTCGGCAGGTTCTTCGTGGGACTGGGGTATTTTATCATGACATGGAATCCGTGTCTTGTGATCGGTTATGTGATCTTGTATTCGATCTACGCCAACCTCAGAGTAGGGCGCGAAGAGCGACGTCTGCAAGTCATCTTTGAACCTCATTACCAACATTATTGCACCGAGATCAGGCGATGGATACCTCGACTTAAGCCGTATTCCAAGTCCGAAAACAGGCGAGCGAAGTGGAGCCAGGTTTGCGCGAACCATGAGCAGATAGTGGCTATAGGGATATTGGTTGTGACGGCTCTGGTATACCTCCGAATCGATAAGATCGCGTGGCACTTGACCCTCGGCTGCAAGTAAGCAGGTTTAGCATCCCGGACGATCAGGTATAGATTCCTTTGAACCCACATTATTGACGAACTGCGCTTACGGCAAGCAATACTGACGTAAGCGCA
>JAJFTD010000012.1 GCA_021373255.1 bacterium | reverse complement strand
TCACACAAAAAGAAATCCCCAGCCCTGTGAGGACTGGGGAGGAGAAAAGAGGGTGGGAAGGTTTGCTATTTGTATTACGGTGCCGGCGTCGCGATTGTTCCTGTTTTATGTAGAATTTGCCGGAGGTCGTCTACACGTGCTAGAATTAACCTTAATATATCCCTTCCCAAAGTCAGAGGAACATTACTTATGCCACTTGTTGTGGGTGTTACTTTTAGAAGGGTGGGTAAAGTCTACTACTTCGACCCTGGAGACCTTGCGCTCCACGAGGGCGATTTTGTTATAGCTGAAACCGCGCGCGGCGTGGAGTTCGGGGAGATAGTCCTTGAACCTCGTGAAGTGCCGGAAGAAGAGTTGGTAGCCCCACTCAAGCGGGTTGTGCGCGTTGCTACCGGTGATGACCTGGATCGCGAGGCATCCAACCGGCAGAAGGAAAAGCATGCCTACGAGGTCTGCGATCGCAAGATTGCGGAGCATAATCTTCCAATGAAGCTGTTGGAAGCTGAGTGTGCGTTTGATGGCTCGCAAGTCACGTTTTCATTCTCAGCGGACGGGCGCATTGACTTCCGCGAGTTGGTCAAAGACGTTGCGGGGGCGCTGAAGACCAAAGTCCAGCTCCATCAGATCGGTGTCAGAGATGAGGCCAAGCTGATAGGAGGCTATGGGGGCTGTGGTCGAGCGCTGTGCTGTGCCACATTCCTCAGCAGCTTCGAGCCTATCTCGATGAAGATGGCTAAGGATCAGAGCCTATTCCTCAATCCGGCGAAGTTTTCAGGCGTGTGCGGGAAGCTGATGTGCTGTCTGCGCTATGAGCACGAGCACTACAAGCTCTCTCAGCAGAGGCTGCCTGCAGTCGGCGCTATTCTTCAGTTGGAGAACTGCCGCGCCAAGGTCATTGATGTGAACGTAATCAATGACATGATCACCCTGCAGACCGAAGAGGAAGTGCAGGTCCACATGCACGCCAGCGAGCTTAATCTTGAAGGCATTTGCAGGCGGCACGGTGTCGGATGTGGGATGAGTGAGAAGAACTGTCAGCCCCTTGTTGCCTGCGAATGCGCGGCAAGGCTGCCGGTGGTTGATGACGATGAGGACGATATCACCGATGATGCTGTGTTGGACATGGTCGAGCCTGCCACTCTGGTTGATGAAATGTCTGATGTGTTGCGCAGTGACAGCGGCGTGACCTGGCGCGTTCCGGGCGAGCATACAAAGCCTGAGCCTGCTGAATCCGGCAATGGCAATGGTGGTGCAAAGAAACCCGGCGGTTCCGGTAACGGCAGTCGCAATGATAGACAGCGACGGCGCAGCCGCAATCGCAGGCCAAACGGTCAGCAACCCAAGCACAACCACAGAAATAACAGCCAGCGGAACGGTGACGAGCAGGGTTCCGAAGGGGAGTAACAAGGTAGACAATGCCGATATATGAATTTGTTTGCAATCCATGTGATAAACGATTTGAGATACTGATAAGCCTGAGCCGAATATCGGAGGCTACCTGCCCCACGTGCGGGTCCACAGATATCCGCCGAGTTATGTCCACATTTGCATCAAGAGTAAGTGGAAGCAGCTCGTCCTCACACAGCGACTGCGCCGGCTGCGCTTCCGGCCATTGCGGCTCATGCAACTGCGGTGGGCATTAGTTTTTAATCGCGAAAACGCGAAGAGGCGAAAGCGCGAAATGGGATAAAGAGATAACGCAAGTTGTTTCGGGAAACCCTTTTCCCGAAACCTCCGGGCGTACTATCTGCAACATGCTCCCAGAATCGCTGAAGAGATGAATGAACCCGCATTATTCGTGATAAGATAGAACACCACCCTAGTGCTGGTGGTGTTCGGCTAAGGTGAATAATGCGAGTGAAATGAAGCGCTGAATGGCTAACGCCGGGCACTTGCACATTCTCATTCAGCGTCTCAGTGATTCAGTTTTTCATGATGAGGTCAAAGTCCTGATGCCGAAAGATACCTACTACATAACCACACCTATATACTATGTGAACGACGTCCCACACGTGGGTAATGCATATACCACTATCATTGCCGATACCGTTTCCCGCTATCACAAACTTAAGTGTGAGAAGACCTATCTGCTCACGGGTACCGATGAGCACGCAGTCAAGGTGGCTGCTGCCGCGGCGGATAAGGGTATTCCCACCAAGGACTTTGTCGACCATCTCGCTGAGCAGTTCAAGCGAGTATGGGCCAGTCTGGATGTGCATTACGACGATTTCATTCGCACCACCGAACCCCGGCACATTCAGGTAGTCCAGGCTATTTTTGCCAGGCTCTTTGAACAGGGTGATATCTACAAGGGTGAATACCAGGGTTGGTATTGTATCCCCGATGAGACGTTCCTGGCGGAGTCTGAGCTTGTTGATGGTAAGTGCCCTGAGTGTGGGCGGCAGGTGGAGTGGGTTCAGGAAGAGAACTACTATTTCAAGCTCTCAGCCTATAGCGATCGTCTGCTTGAGTATATCGAGTCGCACCCCGGATTCCTGCAGCCTGAGTTCCGCAAGAACGAAGTCGTGAGCTTCATAAAGCAGGGTCTGCGTGACGTATCTATCACCCGCGATAACAAGGGGTGGGGGATAACCGTTCCGGGCGATGATAGCAAGGTTATCTATGTCTGGTTTGACGCTCTAATTAACTATATCAGCGCCATCGGTTATCTTTCAGACGAGGAACGATTCAACAGCCTCTGGCCCGCGGATTTGCAACTTATGGGCAAGGACATATTCGTGCGGTTCCACTGCACATTCTGGCCTGCGATGCTTATGGCACTCGGCCTGGAGCAGCCCAAGGTGCTGTTTGGACATGGCTGGTGGTCGATTAATGGTGAGAAGATATCCAAGTCCAGAGGCAATGCCATATCACCCGCCAAACTCGCGGAGGACCTTGCAGAAGAATCGGGCGCGAGCAGGGATGTCTGTTTGGACGCGGTTCGTTACTTCCTGGCGAGAGAAGTTACATTCGGGGTGGATGGTGACTTCTCTATAGCATCGTTCAAGAACAGGTTCAATTCGGACCTTGCCAACGATCTAGGCAATCTCCTGAACCGCACCCTGAGCATGCTCAACAAGTATTTCGATGGCATAATCCCCGGCCCCAAGGGGCTCTCCGGCGGACTTGCGCAGGTAATCGCTGGCTCGGCAAAAACCGCCCAGGAGACGTGTGATAAGCTGGAGTTTACTAAGGCGTTGGAAGCCGTCTGGCAGATGATCGGTGCGGGTAATAAATATGTTAACGACCAGAAACCGTGGGAGTTGGAAAAGCAGGGCAAGACGGACGAACTCGCGGGTGTGCTTTACTCAGCGCTTGAGGTTGCCAGGGCTGCGGCGATTATGATCTCGCCGTTTATGCCCGCTACCGCCGTTGAGATCGCGCGCCAACTTGGCATAGCAGATAGTTTCGCGGGGCTGAAATGGAGCGACATAACAGCCGCCAACCCATTCGTGCCCGGCACAAAAACACAGGGTCCGGACCCCATATTCCCGAGGCTCGGAACCAAGAAGAAAGAGGCAAAAGTGGTGGAAGAACCCAAACCGGCCGAAGCGCCGCAGCCTGAGAAGACCGAAGAATACATATCCTATGACTACTTCAGCAAGCTCAAAATACGCATTGCGGAGATCAAATCCGCCGAGCGAGTGGAAAAGGCTGACAAGCTGCTCAGGTTGCAGGTGAGCCTGGGTGATGAAGAGCGGCAGATAGTCGCGGGGATTGCAAAGTCTTATGAACCGGAAGCGCTGATCGGTCGCAAGATCGTAATGCTGACCAATCTCGAACCCGCCAAGATCAGAGGCGTGGTCTCCAACGGAATGCTCCTGGCAGCCGACGGCGCCGATGGTGGCGCAGTGCTCCTCCAGCCCGAAGCCGACGTACCCGCAGGGACCAAGATAAAGTAGGTTTGATGGTGGGATGGTCTGATGGTTAGATAGTTCGGACTTCCGGACCCTCCCTCCGCCACTATACTTCGGGGCTCGTTTTTCGCCCCGAAGCTCGTTGGCATGCAAGCCGCGTCGGGACGAAAAGCAGTCCCGACGCATAATAAGAACACTCCTATAACGTGTCCAAAGGCTAATCCTGTTTCTTTTAGGTAAGCGTTGTATGATGGAATGCTTGGATTTGTAAGTATGAAATGTGTTTCTGTTTCTATTCACAGGAGTGAAAATGGACAAATGGCTACTGCTAAGCACTGGGTCATGTATTTTATGCTTGTGATGACTCTTGCTTCCATGCAAGGTTGTAAAGATACTTCTTATGTTTATAGCAGGAATGCCGGGCAGAAATGTCGCACGCTTGTATCGACACGAATTCCCGGGCATGGCAACATTTGCTACAAGGAGTGTTACAACGATTCAAGTAAATTGTATATGTATACTGTGCACTGGAAACCATCCGGTGGTCAACAGCTTGATTATTCCGTGTGGACTGGCGGCAATCATTTGCCCCGGAATGTAGAGTTGCGCGCAAAGCCTGATTACTCAGGGATTTGGATTGTTGCAGAGAATAGTATCATTGCTTCATTGGATATCAAAAGACGTGTATTTATTGGTTTGAATGGAATTGTTATGGATCCATCCTTGCCTATTGATGAGCAGGAACAAAAGGGCCAGGCAAAGGGGCAGCCAGGACATCCTGATTGGGCTGTTGCGGATGGCGGAATAGTGCTGGCAACTCACAAATAGCTATAACAGCGACAAGTTAGCATTCTGCTGCTTGTTTTTGAAGGTGTTTCGTTTTGGGGAACAAGTTCCCTAAACGTGCGCATGTAACTGCGAAAGATAGCCCCAGCTCTTGCGGCTTATTTTATACTTCGGGACTCGTCTTTCGCCCCGAAGCTCGTCGGCATACAAGCCGCGTCGGGACGAAAAGCAGTCCCGGCGCATAGTAAACCTCTTCGTATGCAGTGGGAGGTATCGGGAAAAGGGTTTCCCGATACAACAAATCTTTATGGCTATGCTTCTAACAGGCCAACGATTGCCCTTGATCCACTCGGATTACGCTCAATTACAATGCCAATCATTTGGCCAGTGATTGGCCCCGTACCCATAACTATCCCCATCTCTGGATCGGGAGAAGATCCATTTAGCTGTGCCAAGAGAGTGTATAAAGAGGGGAAAGCTAAAATGGGTGAATACGGGGACAAAGCCATTCATTGCTTGGTTTCATGTCAGTTGATCAAGGAGTGTGGATTTAGTGATGTTACAACTGGACTTGGCGGCATTCTCAAAGAAGTGGGTGATGCTTTTGGAAAGGGTGCCGATTTCGACGATTGGGCTGCCGATAAAGGCGGAATTGGCATAGGCAATGATCCGAATGCAAGTTGCAGCGCTTGTTTATCGCCATGTTCAACGAAGTAATGAGATAAATCAATGCATAATGATCATAGAAGTGATTATCAATGGATTGTAATGAGAGCACTAGTTGTAGTGGGTGGATTATCTGTAGTGTTCTTGATGTTAATGCTTTGGGGCAGTTTAAGCAATAAACGTGAGCTTGCGCCATATATGGAATTGGTTCGGATACATGCGACCGAGCAAGAGGCTATTAAACGCTTTGGCAAACCCAAATTTGTTATTCAGAATGAGCGTGAGCTTCGTAAGCAATTTACCACTTGGACTCCGATACCTGCCATACCCGTTAGAGTCGAATCCAAGGTGTTGGTATACGAGCCAAACCAGGGGATATTTGGCACCGATGTTGTATTCGTATTTATTGATAAACGCGGGTTTGTAACACAAGCAGTGTTGGGAGTAACTTGAAGTACTATTTTTATGCTTCGGGGGCTCGTCTTTCGCCCTGAAGCTCGTTGGCATACAAGCCGCGTCGGGACGAAAAGCAGTCCCGACGCATAATAGGTAGGCGTGATGGTAGGGACGCGCAGACGCGGGACTCCGGACCCCCGGACCATCCCTTCCATTTGACCTTCGACGGCCAGACGTGGTATATTTTCACAAGCATGTAGATGGGATGAGCCAATGGAAAAGCAGATATTAAAGATTCTTGAGCGTGATGCCCGCACGTCGCCCGAGCAGATTGCCGTTCGGCTTGGAGCGACGGTTGAGGAAGTTAGCGAAGCCATCAAAAAGATGGAAGAGAGCGGCATTATCCGGCATTATAAGACTATTGTTGATTGGGAAAAAGCCGGAAAAGAGCAGGTATTTGCGTTCATAGATGTGCGAGTCAGCCCGAGTCGCGGCGTGGGCTTTGATGATGTCGCTAAGCGTATCTACAACTACCCCGAGGTGCATTCTGTCTATCTCGTCTCGGGTGACTATGATCTCAGGGTTGTGGTCGAGGGAAAGACGATGCGTGAAGTGGCGTTCTTCGTGGCCGAAAAATTGGCTACACTGGAAGGCGTGCTTTCCACCAGGTCGAGCTTCTTGCTCAAGAGATACAAGGTGGATGGAGATGTTTTCGAGGAAGCAGCAGCAGAGCACAGGCTGGCAGTCACCCCGTAGTTGACTCATCGGTTGTCAGACAGTCATCAGCCTGGCATCTGATGGCGAAGCACTTATGAACCACGATCCAAGAACATTTACTGACTACCGAGCGAGGCTGTTATGAAACCGATTTCTAAAGTTGTCCATGAGATTCCTGCGTCGGGTATCCGCAGGTTCTTCGATATAGTATCCCAAATGAAAGACGTAGTGTCGCTGGGTGTGGGTGAGCCGGATTTCGACACCCCCTGGCGCATCACCGAGGCCTGCATCTACGCTCTGGAGCATGGCCATACACACTACACCTCCAACTATGGTCTCCTCGAACTTCGCAAGGCTATTGCCGATTATTTTGTGAGGACCGAGGGGCTGGAATATAACCCTGAGAATCAGATATTGGTCACCGTGGGTGTGAGCGAGGGTATGGACCTTGCGATGCGCGCTATCCTGAACCCAGGCGATGAGGTGATCATCCCCGAGCCCAGCTTCGTGGCATACAAACCGTGTATTAGTTTCGCGGGTGGAGTGCCGGTGGTTGTCTGCTCTTATATGGAGAACGGTTTCGCCGTTCTGCCCGAACAGATAGAAGCTGCAATCACCAGTAAGACAAAAGCGATCTGGTTAAGTTATCCCACCAACCCCACCGGCGCTGTGGCTCCTCGCGAGATTCTGCAAAAGATTGTAGACTTGGCATGCAAGCATGACTTGTATATAATCTCCGATGAGATATACGATCGCTTGACTTATGATGGGCAGCACACCTGCGTCCCAATGCTTCCCGGAGCCTATGAACGCACCATCCTTCTCAATGGCTTTTCCAAAGCGTATGCAATGACTGGATGGCGGATCGGTTACGCAGCAGGCAACCCGGATATAATAGAAGCAATGATGAAGGTGCACCAGTACACCATGATGTGTGCGCCGATTACCGCCCAAGTGGCGGCGGTGGAGGCCATCAAGCACGGTTACGAAGACAGCGAAGCCATGATTGAGGAATACGGCCAAAGGCGCAGGGTAATCGTGAAAGGGCTCAACGACGCCGGGCTCAAGTGTCTTATGCCGGGTGGTGCTTTCTATGCATTTCCATCAATCAAGGATACCGGATTGAGCAGCGATGAGTTTGCTGAGCGGCTGCTTTTTGAAGAAAAGGTTGCAGTAGTTCCTGGATCTGCATTCGGTGAGTGTGGTGAAGGGCATATCCGGTGCTCGTATGCGACTTCTATAGATAAGATCGAGATGGCTGTAGAACGTATTGGACGGTTCGTTAGCAAGTTGAAATAGTTTTTCATCGCTTTGCTGTCTATCCCATCGGAGGGGTGCCCATCTCAGGAAGGTTCACTATGAAGTTAGCCAAAGTTACTTTGTGCCTGATCTCCATTTTTGTGCTCTGCGCTTCCGCAGGGTTGGCCCAGGAACCTGTTAAGGACCAGGTTAGGTGCTATACCACTTGGGATGAGGCATACCTCTACCTGTCGTTCAGGGTCGATTGCCCGGATGTGCGTGGGACGCATACCGCCCCCAACGCCGATACCGTGGGCGACGATTCAGTAAGCGTATTCATTGAAACGGATGGCAAACGCTCCGCCAAGATAACACCGGCTTGTTTTTCAATGACAGTTTCGGCGGCTGGTGGCGCACAGTACTTCGCGGGAAGCGAGTCGGGCACTTTAGACCCGCTGGCTGCGTTTACGTTCAAGTATGGCCAAAACGTTCAGGGGACCATGAACAATGGTGATGATATCGACTCGGGTTACACCGTGGAGATGGCTATCCCCTGGAGCTTGATGAAAATCGAAAAACTCTCGCTTGGTTATAAGGCAGGGTTTAACTTCGTGGTGCGGCGGCACGGTGATAAGGGTGGTTTTGTGACCTTGTCGCCGGAGGTCAAAACTGAAGCTGATATTCTGAACCCGTCGAAATGGTCGAGCCTGGTTTTCGCAAACTATTCATTTGGCGTTGCCACCACGAATTGGGACAAAGTCCTTTCAGCTAAGTATCTCACTCGCGCGCCCCTGATCAACGGCTTGATTGGCGATAGGGAATGGCATATGAATACCTCATGTGCCATTGATCTTCCGGTGCCGGAGGGGTTTGTCTACGAAGCCAAATTCCCGATGCAGAGAATGGCGATGGCTGAATACGCCTACAACCTGCAGGGTGATAAGCGAAAGACAGCTCCTTACAATGTAGCAAATGCAGACGTAATACTTGCTGTTGCCAAAAATAATGATAGTGTGCCGGAGAACGTCGGGCCGTGGGCGAGCTACGACCGCGTGCAGTGGCATAAGGACAGAATCTCCGCGATGGTTGCGGCGGGAGTAGACATTGTGCTCCCAAGCTATTGCGGTGACAAAGCGAGCGGCGCCGGTTACGCAAGGAAAGGCCTCGATTGCCTTGTGTCGGCTATAGACGAGCTCAGATCAGAGGGCAAGTCGTATCCACGCATCGCCCTGTCTCTGGACACTGAGACTTCTTCGTGTTATGAGACAATTAGAAGTTTCTATCAGCGCGTTCCGGCTGAATATCGGGCGATGACCCAAACCGGCAAACCGAACGCCGGACGCCCGGCGTGCATTGTGGCTGTGAGCAAACTTGGAACCACATGGGATGCTAATACTATCAACTCTTGCAATGAGCAGTTTGAGAAAGACTTCGGCTGCTCGCTGGTCTGGATGGCTACGGATGCTGTGCCGGACGGGTCTACGGGATTCGACGCTGTTTGCGGCTTGGGGCCGGAGTTTGAGAAGTTGGCGCAGGGGACAAGCAGGAATGCTTCCGGGCGAGTTCGCGCTGAGCTAGTCTCTTCGAATGCAGATTGGGATGCATTAGTCTCACGCAATCCTGAGTGGGTGCTCTGCAAAGCAGTCGATCAGTTAACCTCTGCCGGTGTCGCCAAGTTCAAGGGCAAGCATGATCTTCATGCAACTTTCCTGAGCTGGAACCTGCCGAGCGTGCTTGCGAGCAAGCAGTTTGCTCAAGCTGATGTTGAGATCAGAAACGACGGTGATCAGCCGTGGCGGCAGACGGATGGCTGGGCACTGGCCTATCGTTGGTATAAGTCCGGCCGGTTCTTTGCCGAAAGCAAGGTGCGCAGACCATTGGCTATGGATGTTGCGCCCGGCGAGACCATCAGCGTCAACATCGGTATTGCAACGGTGAATGCGCTTAATGTGGCGATCCCGGATGGCAGTTATGAGATCAGATTCGAGCTGCTGAGAATGTCCGATAACAAGTGGTCCACCGCGCTGGGCGACCAGCCGTTGGTTGTGCCGGTTACCATAGGCAAACTGCCGGAGTGGGGCGCGAGCTGGCTTAGCTGCAAGATGCCTGTGATGGTGGCTTCGGGACAGAGTTATACTACCATCGTGCGTGTGCGCAATGACGGTTCAGAGACATGGCTCAAGGATGTAACAAAGCTCCGATGCAAGCTCTACCAGGTCTCTGAATACACTCAGGACAATCCCACCCAAAATGCCGAGCAAGTCGCGGCCAAGGATATGTTCGCCCCATTGATGGCTGATTGTAAGCCGGGCGAAATAGCCGAATTCAAGCTGGACCTGAAGCTGGTCGGGCTGGACAAAAAGCCGATCCCGAGTTGGACGCAGGATGCCGACTGGAGCTACCAACTCCGGTTTGATATTACTAACGGCAAGCAATGGCTCTCTGAGTTTGGAATGCCGACTTTGAACCGCGTGGTGGATGTTTTTGATACCGACTACGGCCCGCGTATAGTTGACTGTGATATTCCCAAGCCAATTGCTCCCGGTAAAACTGTGGATGCGAGAGTCGTAATCCGCAACGGCGGCGTGCAGACGTGGGACCGCAAACGCACTCGTATCGGCTATCACTGGTATAAGGCTGATGGCTCAGAAGTTCTGTGGGAGGGCATGACCACACCGCTCAAGATGAACGTCCAGCCGGGTTGGCCGATTGTTGCATTGGTAAAAGTAAAAGCACCCGACCAGCCGGGGCAGTATGTCCTGGTATGGGATATGATGGTTGATGATAACTGGCTTTCCACCGGTCCTCTCAGCCGAGGCGGCGATGTGCTGCCCGTAAGTGTGGAAGTCAAGTAGTGAGTTGGGGAGGTGTTTTCCCGACTTTTGACCAATAATATTAGTTGGTAAGCATATAAGCGGTCCGGATGGGTATAGCGAAGAGACACCATCCGGGCCACAATTATTAATATAGACTGCTGGCTTGGCGAGAAGGGAATTTTATCGCGAAAGCGCGAAATTTAGAAAACGCGAAAATGGAATTGGTATCATGTGACATGGTGAGTCCGGCGGCTTCGGCTCTCGCATTTCCTTCGGAAACACTGTCGCCCAAGGGGCATCAGGATGCCGAAGCAACCAAGTAATCAAGTACTAATGTTCGGGCAGATCTCTGATCTGCGCCGAAAA
>JAJFTD010000196.1 GCA_021373255.1 bacterium | reverse complement strand
ACCAGCGGAAATACTATCACAAGCCCGGAGATAACGCATATCTGCATCTTGATCAGAAATGCCTCGGGAAAGCTGGTTAAAAGGAATTTGGAGTTGAGATGGCTGATTACAGCAGCCATGGGATGAGTGAGAAGCGCGAATATCTGGTCGTAAAATGCCAATCCCACGATGGCGCCAATGACCACGTATACGAACATTCGTATGAGCCTTGCTCTTAACTCCGCAAGGTGCTCCACAAGCTCGACACGCGTCTCATCATCCCTGACTGTCACGTATATCAGCTCTCCAGAAGGATAGCAGTATTGATGATCACAGTGCCCTTCTTGGCGTTCCCACTATTCCCCGACATCGGCATGCCACCCGGCATTGGAGCACCTATCACAGGAGAATTACCCCGTGCCGAATATGAGCTATCGTCGTCGTCATCGTCACCAAGCGGCGATGTGGAATAGCCGGGGACACCCGGGCCGGATGTCATTGCAGGTGTCTGTGTCATATCAGCTATGCCGGAATCGACATCCGCGGGAAACTCAAGGCTAATATCTCTCTTGATCAGCCTACCGGTCTTGTATGCGAAGTATGTGACCACATTTGCCTTGATAGCGCCAGTGCTGCGTATGCCGCCCTGAGCCAGGGATATCTTGCCGCTCCCAGTCATCTGTGACACCAGCTTCACACACTCCTTGCCGTTCTGCCACTCAAATGAATCGAGCATACACGAGCCCTTGAATTCGATGGGATCAGTTATTCCCTCGATCTTCAGATATAGACTGTCCGACCACGAATCGCCTTCTTTTACAGTCCGCTTGGGAAGAATAGGCAGCACACCGGTAATAGTATACTGTGCCTGCTTCTTAAACATATTGCGCTTCGACACGTTACCATATTTGTCCATCAATGTGTATATCTGAGGCTTGAGGGATGTGCTGTTGTAAAGCAGAGTCCTCTGTCCAAAAGCTGTAACGCTTGCCTTGGGGTCCATTCGATATCTAAGGAGAATCCCACCATCTCCGCGCACATCTTCAACACTCTGCACGATCTTGAAATCGCTTGATAGGCCAAGCCCACCAGCAATAGGAAGCCCCACTCCACTAACTACCTGGAAGACCTCCGCATTGGCACGTACGTGGTATGTATTCAACTGGCCGAAGCTCAGCCGGTTTACAAGGGATACACCCGGAGCAGGATTGCTGCGAGCGATCTTGTTCTTCAATACTACCTTTACAGAACCCGAGTCTAATATACGCGCAGAATTTGAGGACTGTTGGTGAATTTCCGCCCTAAGGGAATATACACCATCCTTAAAGAAGCGATCTGTCTTGGGGTCTGACATAGTGCGATAAGGAGCCTTGCTGTTCCACACCACAGTAACGACGCCGTTCCTGGATACCACTGACTTTGAATCCACGGCCATCACAAACTGCTCCGCACCAGGGTCACCCACCATAATGGAAATAAAACTTTCTTCAGGCACCTGGCTCGCAGGCAGCGCAACTTTCACATTCTCGCGGACAATTTGATCCTGTGTCGGTGAAATAAGCATAAGTGCCAGGCACGGAACGGCTGACGCCACTGCAAACGCCGCCACCGCAACGGCCAGCAGAGTAAATCTAACATAAGAACGGGTCATCTTCATTCTCCATCGTTCGAGATACTGCAAAATCGCCAAAATGGTACTACAACTCAAGCAGGCAAGTCAATGTGACGCCAAGTTATGCATAACCTGCTTCCTCTCATGGGGGCTTTCGCATTTCCTTCGGAAACGCTGTCGCCTGAGAGGAGAGATTATGTAACTCCCTCTCCTGGGGGAGAGGGCTGGGGTGAGGGCGCAATGTTACTTCGAAGATACGTTGCCCCCTCACCCTAACCCTCTCCCGCCAGGGGAGAGGGAATACGTTAGCTCATCCACAAAGAAAACTTTGCGCCATATACTGGACTGCCTCGCATACGTTGAGGTTCCCGCCTGCATTATTCACTTTAACCGAATACCGCAAGTATCAGTGCGGTATTCCATCTGATCACGAATAATGTAGGCATATCACTTTATTGGATGAAACACTGGTATGGGTAAACGCTTATGTTCTGAACCAGCGATGAGCTTTCTTACGCGCTCAACGGATTCCTGCTTGAACCCCGATATCTCACCGGAATCGAGGGCTTGAAGAATTGTATCAAGCTCATCATAGGTGATGCCAAGCTCGTTCTCATCAGTCTGCCCTTCCCAAAGGTCGGCAGTGGGAGCCTTGAGCATTATCTCCTCGGGCATATCCAACTCGCGCGCGAGGTCATAGACCTGATGCTTGTAAAAGCTGGCAAGAGGCAGCAGGTCCGATGCGCCATCACCCCATTTCGTGAAATAGCCCGTAGCGACTTCGGTCCTGTTGCTTGTCCCGATAACCAGATAATTAAGCGCCTGGGCCGCACAATAAAGCGCAGTCATCCGCAGGCGCGGTCTGACATTTGTAAGTTCGAAACCTTCTACATGCGGGATTCGAGGAACGAGTGTATCAAATGTTGCGGTAAGGTCCGCGAAGTGTGTCTTGATACCGAATTTCCGTGCTACCAGCTTGGCGTCTTCGGCCGAGGTCGGATTCGAGTGGCACGGCATAATCATACCGAGTACATTATCTCCACAGGCCATCTTGGCCAACGCTGCAACTACCGAGGAGTCAATTCCGCCGCTCATGCCGACCACAACCCCTCGTGCGTTAGCTTCGCGCACCTGGTTCTGTATCCATACAGACACCTGTCCGGCAAGTGGCCGGGCGATGTCGACTGCCATTTGGTCCTCCAGAGAGAAAACTGATCTCTGTATATTCTATCAGATTATGCCACAACGGGGAACAGCTCAATTATATCGGGGTCATAGACCCGAAAAAGGGGCATCCCAAATCGCAGACCCAGACGATCGGAATATAACAGTTTCACTAATGCAGCCGCTCAACCACCACCACTGCAGCATCGTCTTTAAGTTTACCATCAGCCCATTGCGTTGCGGCGGTGATCAGGCTTTCGGCGGTTTCCTCTGCTGACCAGTCGCCGTGGCCGGACAGTGTTCGTTGAATACCCTCCAGGTCAAGCATTTTTGAGTCGGTGCGGGCTTCGCTGATACCATCGGTGTAGAGCACAAGTTTGTCTCCGGGGTTGAGTTGCTCTTCATACTCGTCATAGGTGAGTTCGCCGACTATGCCCAGTGCAAGATTGGTGCAGGACAAGAAGACCGTGCTTCCGTCGGCTCGAAGGATGATGGCGGGTGGATGACCGGCTCCTGAATAGCATGTTTTTCCAGTCGGTAGATGAAGAGTAGCCAGCGAAACTGTTACGAACGACTCGGCACTAACCTGCTGCCCTGACAGCACAGAATTCGTATGTGAAAGTGCCTTACCTGCCGATGTGGTTTCGTGAACAAATGCGTGCACGGTGCTTCTTGTAGTTGCAGCAAGAGATGCAGCCTCCAATCCCTTTCCAGACACATCACCCACTAATATCCCCGCACAGTCGTTAGCCACAGCAAAGATATCGTAGAAGTCACCGCCTATCTCACGTTCGATGAATACCGGAACATATCTTACCGCAACACTATAACCCTCGCCAATAGACGGCTTCCCTGGTAGAAGAGCACGTTGCAATAACAGTGAGAAGTGTCTCTCTCGTTCCAGTGCTTCTTCAACTTCTCCGCGACTGCGCTGCAGTGCATCATAGAGCTGAGCATTGTCAATCGCCATCGCGACCCTGTCGCCTATCGCTTCCATAAGCTTGACTTCTTCATCAGTAAAAATACGGTCGACGTGTGATTGCAGCCGGGCTACGCCCACAATACGTCCTCTGGCAATCAGCGGCACGCCCAATATTGTCTTCACTTCGGGTTGTAACCTGCAGCAGTCGCATATCTGGGGCGCGTGTTGTGCATCAGCAATATATACAGGCTGCCGCGTCAGAGCCACTTGCCCCACGAGCCCTTCATCACCTCCAAGCCTATACCCGATCATCTCAGGCGCGTTGTAAGCAGCCTGTGCCTCAAATTCACCCGTTTCCTGATTGCGCACAAAAACGATGGCTCCATCAACATTAAGAGCTCTGGATATCCGCTCAACAAGGACATTGAGAAGGTCTTGAAGATTGGTAATCGATAAACCAGCTTCCGCAACACTCTCCAACGCATACGCCCGCTGGCTTTCACGTTTGACTTCTTCCAGCGAGCGCTCCAGAGCTTCACGCAACTCGACAAGCTCGGTGACGTCTTGCTGCGTGTTAACTCCACCGATAATATGTCCTTCGGCATCTATTATGGGGGCGGCTGAATTGAGAATCGTGATACGCTTGCCGTCATATCGCTGGACTTGCACCATTTCACCGTGAACAGTCTCTCTCTTAATGAGGGCACGAGCCAGAGCCCATTCTTGTGCTGTGATTTGCTCACCGGTATCCGGCCACCACCCTATAAACTGGCTATAGTCTTCTATATTCTTAACCGGTAATACTGCCCCACCCCAAATCACTTCAATCTGCTCATTAGCTTCCAGGATACTTCCGTCGGCATCCGCAATAATGACAGCAACAGGAAGAGCATCAATTACAGACCTCAACCGCCTTCGCTCTGCATCCAGGTTTGCCATTATCCGCTTACGTTCGCTGATATCACGGATAATACCCACCAGTATCTGCTTGCCCTGGATTACAGCGCAGCTAAGGCTCATCTCCACTGGAAATGTGCTTCCATCCCGCCGACGGTGTATGGTTTCATATAGCAGATTTTCATTTACGGCACGCGCTAACACCTCTGGCACACTCTCACGCTCCTCTTCAGATCTAAGGTCACGAACCGTCATCTTGAGCATTTCGTCGTGTGCATAGCCAAACATTTCCATCGCCGCGCGGTTAACTTCCAATATCTTGCCGTTGAGATCGGTGAATATGATCATGTCACGAGTGGTTTCCGAGAGCAGCCGGTAACGCTGCAGGTAGTCCTCAGCCTGCTTGCGTTCTGTGATATCGCGGATCAGCACAAGGTCCGCCGGATGGCCATGAAAAGTGACTACCGCGGCGCTGATCTCCAATGGAATCTTCTTGCCCCCATGTCTGCTGATCGTTGTCTCATATAAAGCCGGTACATATTCCCCAGCCATCCGCCGCTGATAGCGTTCGTAGAGTATTGCTTTCTCTTCTGGCGTAAGAAAATCGGTAAACGGAGTGTCGAGCAGCGTCTGCGAGGAGTAACCGGATAATTGCTCAAAGCGTGGATTCACAAATTTTATTAACTGGTCTTGAAGAACCACTACACCATCATTCGACCGATTCACCAGATTACGGTACATTTCCTCACTTTCTCTGAGTGCGTCTATTGTCTTGTCATAGCCGGACATAAGCAGCAAAGTGGCCATGGTGGCAGAGTCAGCGAGAACCTTGGCGTATTTTGTAGAAGATAGTTTCTCCAGAACCTCATCTGCTGAGGCGGCTGCATCTACGGTGTAGCCTGCCGATGCGAGGCATTTGGCCTCATCGGAGTCGGCCGTGCTTCCGACCATAAGAATACGTTTACGGCCTTTGGCGTCCATCGGCTTCGTGCCTGCCCACGGGTGCTGGGCGTCCATCATTGATGTTAGTCGTTTACAGTCTTCCCATTATGCATACTTGCACAACGTATTTCACAAAACCACCGGCTCACGTATCAGTTCGGATTTAGCTGTTATGACTGTGCTCATGACCAATGACGTGATAATG
>JAJFTD010000191.1 GCA_021373255.1 bacterium | reverse complement strand
TCAGTCAGTGCAATGCCGCAAGTCCTGTTTTCGTTTTCTACAAACACCATTCCGTCTGCAAACGCTCCGGTCACTATTCCACTGAAAGCCACATGAGTGTTGTTTGCTATCGATTTTACATCACCGATGTTGGTTACAGACCCGGAGAGCGTGTAAGTTGCAGTCTTTATCTGGCTGGAGGTAAATCCGGGTGCAAATGCTATAGCTTTTAAAGTGCCGTTAGACATACTTACCGGTGCACTGTAAACAGGGCTTGACGCAGTTGGCGTGCTGCCATCGGTCGTATAATGAATCTCAGCGCCTGTTGTTTCACATGTTACTGTAACGTTCTTTGACGTTGCGTAACTGCCGCCGTCGGGGGTAAAGACCGGTGTCTCGGCAGGCATCTGATAGCCCGATTTAAATTTCCATGAGGCTATATAGTTGGTTTCGGCTGCACCTCCGGTTCCGGCGCTGAAGCCTAAATATGAATTGCCTGAGGCATCCACGGCAGAGTAATTCGAGATGTTAATGGGCAGCTTGCTGATTCGGAGCGTGCCATCGAAATAGACATTCATAAAGCCACTGCCATATTCGATTCTGGCAGTGTGCAGGCTCCCATCGGCAATATTTATGCCAAGAGATTTTAAGTCTACCCGTGCGAGGTCTCCTGTGCTGCTTGCGTAGACGGCCATGTAACCGTTGCTTGGCTCACCGGTGTTCTGGAATGTATCGAATCGCAGACACACAGAGTTGGATGGACCGGATGCCCATCCATAAGCAGAACTGCCTGCGTTTTGTACTGCGAATACAAACCCATCCGCTGTCGATCCAGTGGTATTGACGATCTTAAATTGAAACTCAGTTATAAATCCAGCGGATGTAGCATACTTATTGGTAGTCCAAGCCTGCGCGCTGGAACCGGTGCTGCTGCTGCCATCGGCGTAATCAGTACACAGCCTCAGGTAAGAGTTGTATAATGAAGCCGAGTTCATCAGGTTCAATCCAGTAGTGCTCGTGAAGCTGCTGTAATTTATGTTCCAGACATCTGCATTAGATGTTACTGAGACATTTTTCGTTACTGTTCCAAGCACTGTAATAGCAGATGCGCTATATGTGACATAACCACTAGCACTGGCAGTCAGATTATAGTCGGCGGGAGATAGTCCACTGAATGTATATACTCCACTCGCATTGGTTGTTGTGCTGAGAGTCGTGCCGCCGGATACGGGCGTAATGGAAACAGTCGCGTTAGAGATTGCACTACCGGTCTGCGAATTTGCAACCGTACCGGTAAGGGTGCTGGGAGTAACATCCGTAATCGACATATTATCAATATCAACACTCCTAACTGCGATTGAGCGGAATCCAATATTCCATAACACTGCGTCACTCAAAGCAGTATACGTCCCGGAATACTGAGTCCATGCAGCGGATGGAGTATATGTGTAATTCGTATAAGTCGCAGATCCAGTGACCGGATAGCTGCTTATTGTCCATTGCATATCACTGGAAACATCCGACCTAGCCCAGAAGCTGACTCTATAGGTATGCCCAGCTATAACAGGTATCCTTGGGTCAATATAGGTGGTCTGTAAACCAAATCCGGTATCTCCGCTTGTTGTGAGGCGTGAGAGCCTAATAGCAGTATCGCCATCCTGTCCCGGAGTGATTACACTCAGAGCCCCATTGCCGGCTACTGTAGAGAAGAAGTTGAACATGCCTATGTATGAGCCGGTGGTATAGGTGTTACCGGCAATGAAGCTGTCGAAGCTGGGGTCGGGGTAGAGATTGCCGGTCATCGCGGTTACATCTTCCAGCGAAAAGCTGTCGATGTAGAGGTTTGTGTTGGCATTCTTTACTCGAACAGCCAGACCTGCATATAATGCATTTGACGGAGCCGTATACGTCATCTGGTATACGGTCCATTTTGTTTGTGTGGCGAGATTATCAGCGTATATAGTATCGCCAAGCCAGCCACCATTTGTGGTACCGTCATTAAAAGATGCCACCTGAAACTTCATAGTTGCTCCATCAGGTGACATTGCCCATACCCTTACAACATAACGATGCCCGCCCACAACAGGAATCTGATGTGAATGGTCTGATGTGTGCCAATTACCAAATGCGGGGTCGCCGGAGGTTGATGTTCTCGATAATTTTATAGCTTTAGAACCACTCTGAGCTGTAGAGACTACCTCCAAACGCCCACCAGACCCGCTTGAGGCAGTGAACAGCCAATCACCTAATTGGAAGTCCGTAGTTTTAACTGTGCCCACAGTATAACTTTCTAGGCTAGGATCTGTTACCATGTTTGCGGCATATAAACCGACAACAGATAAGATCATTAAGATTGCGCAAGTGATCCCAGAGTAGATTATCCGGCGTTTTTGCATCATTATCCCTTTTCTCCATTTTCAGGTAGTGGCATTATTTGGCGTGATAGTTAATCTTCCTTCGAAGACGAGTGTTGGGCGTAAGCTCATGCCAGGCCAACATCACGTCATGGATGCCTCAACACCCATTTTCACAAATTATGCGGCCAGTTTGCACTGAGTCCGCATTGTAATCAAAAAGAATTTACACAACAATTTAGAGGTAAAATTAGTCAGACAAATATCTGACGTCTGACGTTTGCTTGTTTACACACAAAGTGAAACATAGCATGAGAACTCCTTGTTGTCAACAGCAATTGCACACTCGCAGTTGCACACTCGGCATTTGCATCACATAGATAATGCCATATGTCAACTATCTAAACATAATTCTATGCTGTCAACAATCTGTTGACAGATATCTGTTCCCATGATATAGTGCGAACAACAGGCTGTACACTGTCTGACAACTATGCCAGGATTGTCAGTGCACCTGATAAAGCCAAGCAATATTATTCGCTTAGTAAAGTGAGCTAATTTATGAGCCCAGCAAAAAAGCAAACAAATAAAAAAGATGAAGTCAGAAGAAAGATATTAGATATGCTGCAAACCGGGCAGTATAAGCCTGGTGATAGGTTCTTATCAGAGACCAAGCTGGTTACGTTAATGGGCTGTTGCCGGAGCACTGTTCGAGAAGCTATTGGGTTGCTGATCAGCGAAGGACAACTGACACATGCTCAAGGCAGTGGAACGTATGTTGCATCAAACAAGAAGCGACGTTATACCATTGCAGCATTGTTTCCCGATATTCATAAAGAAGATGCTGATAAGTGCACAATTAATATTGTGCCACCGATGGTGTCGGCTGTTATTGCTGAAGCACGATTACACAATGCGGATGTCATTGTGAATACCTGCGGCTTTGATCACCGCGAGATTGAGCGAGAAAACATCAAGAATGCAATAGATCGCCGGGTTGATGCGGTAATCATCCAATACATGGGTGAACATTACAATTTAGATGTCCTAGATGAACTGCGTAAATCCGGCATTCCTGTTGTGTTTATCGATAGATATGCCGGGATAGCTAACCCGGACTATGCAGTAACAGATAATTTCGCCGGTACATACGATGCGGTAAGCGCAATTGCGGAGTTGGGTGTTGACAACATATATTTCGTTTCAAATATTGATCAAGTAACGAGTGTGAAGGACAGAATGCTCGGCTACACAGCCGCAGTGAATTCATTTGGCTTGTCATGCAATGTGGTTTACTCTCGCATAGAACTTATTCTGGGCAAAGATTACCTGACGGTCGACACAAATTCGGGTGAATACATGTGTCTGCTGAAGACATTCGATGGTATTAAGCTTCCAGCCGCGGTGTTTTCGGTAAATCCCATCATTAATGCGGTCGTTCATTCCGTAATCGAGAATCTGGAAATTCCTAATGACCAGATAATTCTTGGACATTTCGATCCCACTTCGCCGATGAAGGGGACAACCGACAGATGCTATTTCGAAGTCGATCAGCCTTTTGCAGAAATGGGCACCAAGGCAGTTCAGATAGCAATGGCTAAGATCAATGGCAACACCGAACTCCAGCAGATCGTTCTGAAGCCAAAGCTGACTATTCATAACCTGTCCTCTTTCGCAACAGCCAGATCTGGAATGCTTGAGGTGTCTGAAGAGGGGGTGGGTAACAAATAGAAAGCACAGTTTTGTCTTAACTGGTTGCTATTGTCTTGCGATTCTTGCTGCGATACAGTTTACTACTAATAACAGGTGCTTACTCTGACGAGACCAGCCAAGCAGTGTTGTTTGTGATGAGTGGGAACAACACTAGCGGGTTGTGTGTTGCATGTGGAATGTTGTGATCATTCACAAAGTGGTGACAACACGAGTGTAACAAGACAGAGTGTAGTACAACTTTCCAGTGCCACTGCACTTTACTAAGGTGCAAACCCCAGAGACAGGTATGTTCCTGCTGAGGAGATTAGATGTGGCACGAGTCATAATCGCAGTAGTTGTCTTAGTTCTATGCAGTTCATTTTATTGCGCGGCGCAGTCGGTGCCGGATGGCATAAGCTACCAGGGCAAACTTACTGACCAGTCAGGAGCACCGGTGCCGGATGGAACCTACCAGGTCCAGTTCAAAATGTATACCGACGCTTCTGGAGCTAATCCATTCTGGACCTCCCAGGAGCAGACCGTATCAACAAATGCGGGTATATTTTCCACCCAAATCAGGCCAATCAGCACTTCGAATCTCGCGGGTAAGAGTGAGGTATGGCTGGAAACGTGGGTTGGCACTCCACTCGCCCCATTATCACCTCGGGTAAAACTCGCATCAGTGCCTTTTGCACTTGTTGCGGCCAGCACTGTATCTGCTCCACAGCCCAGATCATCACTGACACCTGTTCCATACAATACAACTATGGTGGCATATCATTCGGATGACATCCGCAGTGAATGGGTGACGCCGTCGAGCGTTCTAGGTGGCATCAGCCCTGCGCTTTACTGTGCGAGGAAAGGCGTTCCTGTCAGCCACGGTATTGTTGGCGATTGGGTTGGCAAGCCGGGATACATGACCATAAACGATATCCGGTCATTATTTCTTATGGCCGGGTGTGAGTTTGTCTCTCAAAGCAAGACACATAGCAGCGTAACGCCACAAACAGTATATGATGAGGTTATTAGCCAAAAGCCTTTTATAGAGTCACTTTTCACCACATTTTCTACGACAAGCAGGCCCGAAGGCTTCCCAACCTACCCCAGTGATACCAACTTCAGTGAGCCATATATTCAACGATTAGGTCTGGCGTGCCGGGGGTTCAGTAACCCTGGGAATTGGAACACATCGCCGGATTCGAGTTTGGATAGAGCGGAAGTGCACGAGGGGTGGCTAGGCCAGGCGATTTTAAGTACATATGATTGGGCTCTCCTCTATGGGAATGCTGGACTGAGCTGCAGCGGCTTCTCTGTGGGGCCGGATACAGGATGGGCTTCTATTGAAAGTTTCAGTGTTTCAATGATTAGTCCCGGCACAAGGGTACAGATTCTTGGCGATCAACCGAGCGCCACGCAGTCAATGACACAATGGAAAGCAACCATAGATGCGCTTGCGGCGGCTCAAGATGCAGGTAAGATAATCTGTGTATCCGATAGCACACTCCGCTCAGGTATTATGCAGCCGATGAGTATGTGGGGCGGGCTCAACAATGCGGACTTTGAGCTGAGCACAACTGGCGATATGTCCTCATCAAACAATGGTGGTTGGTTCTCTTATCAGTCCGGAACGGCGGAAATTATTCAGGATGATCAGGGTAAGGCAGCAAGGCTCAAGGGTAATTGGGTGCTCATAAATCAGCCATTCCAAGCCTTGTCTGGGGGACGAACTTATAAGTTGCGCATCAAAGCTAAGGCATCGAGCCAGAGCGGTGTATCTCTGATGCCGCAACTATCATACGGTATTAATGTAGGCGGAAGCAGGAAGTATTTGAGATTCTACCTTCCCCCCATCAGCATCACGGATTCTTACCAGACCTACTTTGCTAATTTCGGAGTTCCATCGTGGTCCCGTGGAGGAATGCTCAGTATAATTTCCACCACCTCAATTGCCGGGGCTACAGCAGATATACAATCCATTGAGATGGCACTAAACTGAAATCGTACACAAAAATGGGCAGTCACCAAAACGGTTTCTGCCCATTTTTGTCTATGTGGTGGGTCGGCTGGGATTCGAACCCAGGACTCTCGCCTTAAAAGGGCGATACTCTACCACTGAGTTACCGACCCGCATGAAACTCTAGCATGAGATTATACCATCTCCGAGCCTACATGGTCAATCAATTGCGTAAGGTGTAATCTTATCTGCTAGATCAGGCGAGATTTCCACCTGCACGTATATACCCTCTGGGAGATACTCCTGCGCAATCACACGGCCCCTGTCATGACACATTGCAAGCAGATCGCCACGTTCGTAGGGGATGATCGCTTCGATTCGGTTCATCATTTCACCGATAACTTTACAGATCAACCTCTGCAGGTATTTCAAGCCCTCACCTGTGTGGGCTGACATATAGCAGGCGTTCGGTGTATCGGCGACCAACCTTCGCAATTCATATTGATCGTGAATCAAATCACTCTTATTGAATACGGTGATGACCGGCTTGCCTTTGACTCCGAGTTCGTCGAGCACCTCCAAGACCGCTTCATGCTGCTTTTGGAAGAAATGGTGGCTGGCATCGACCACGTGTATCAGGAAATCAGCTTCCGTCACCTCTTCCAGTGTAGCTCTGAACGCAGCGATCAGATGGTGCGGTAAGTTCCGCAGGAACCCAACCGTATCCGACAGCATCAGCGTGCACTGCCCCTCCATCTCAACCCGGCGGGTAGTAGGGTCCAGAGTCTCGAATAACCGCTCATGAGCCGATACATCAGTTCCCGCGAGCAGGTTCATAAGTGTTGATTTACCCGCCGATGTGTAACCTACCAGCGATGCGCTTGGCACCAGCAGTTTTCTTCGTGAACGGTTCTGCACTTGTCTGTGCTGGACCACTTCGTCAAGCTCGTTGTTGAGTGCCGCTATCCGGCTTCGCACCCTGCGCCGGTCGGTTTCCAGCTTGGTTTCACCAGGCCCGCGTGTAGCCAACCCACCGCCACTGCCACCTATCCTGGACATCTGCGTCCCACGCCCCGTCAACCTTGGCAATAAATACTGGAGCTGTGCAAGTTCCACCTGCAAGTTGCCCTCGGCTGTTCGAGCGCGCTGAGCGAAAATGTTCAATATAAGCTGCGTTCGGTCGATTACCTCCACGGTTGCAGCGTCGCTGAGGTTGCGTTGTTGGGTGGGGGAGAGATCCTCGCCCACTATAACCACATCAGCCCCGGCATCTTGCACACGCATATAGACCTCTTCGGCATTACCTTTGCCGATGAAGTAGCGTGGGTCGGGCTCGTAGCGGTGGAGGTGCATCTCGTCCACCACCAGCAGCCCCGCACTTTCAGCCAACAGTCCAAGCTCCACCGTGTTGGCTTCAGCTTCCCTGTCATCACGTGGATCGATGACTACTAGAACCGCTTTATCTTGATCATGAGTGTCGTCTATGGATGCACCTCACAAGGTTGCAGGCCGCAACCTATTTCCAATCTATCTTAATATTGTCTCTGATCCTGCGGACAGCCTCAGCCATCCGGTCGCCGTCCTTATCGCCGGACACCGTAAGAGACATTCTAACGTAGCCCTCACCATATTCACCGTAGCCGTTGCCCGGTATCACCAACACGCCCGCGTCAGTGAGCAGGAGCTTCGAGAATTCGGCGGATGTGAACCCCTCGGGGACCTTCGCCCATACATAGAGCGACGCCACAGGCTTCTTTACCTTCCAACCAATCTCGTTAAGTCCATCAACCAGTATATCGCGCCTGCGAGTGTAAAGATCCAGGGTGGACTGGTTTGATACAGTTTCCAGAGCATAAGCCGCCGCAAGGTCGATCGCCGGGAACTGCCGCGAGTCCAGATTGGACTTTAGCTTGTTCAGATGTCCCACCACGTCCTTATTACCCACTGCGTAACCAATGCGCCACCCCGTCATGTTAAATGTCTTGGAAAGAGAGTGCATCTCGATCACAACATCCTTCGCGCCTTCCACCTGAAGCATGCTGGGTGCGTCGTAGCCATCGTAGGTCACTTCGGAGTAAGCAAGGTCACTGCATATCGCGATATCATACTCCTTGGCGAACCGCACTGCATCCTTGTAAAAGTCAAGCGATGCGATGGCTCCCGTCGGGTTGTTCGGGTAATTGAGAAACATCAGCTTAGCTTTCTTCGCCGCATCTGTTGAGATCGCGGTAAGATCGGGCACGAAGCCATTTTTCTCTAGCAGAGGCATGGTAACCGCCTCGCCGCCAGCCATCATCGTGTTGACTTTATAGACAGTGTAGCCGGGATCAGGCACAAGGCTTACATCACCGGGGTCGATCATCGCCCAGCAAAGGTGTGCGAGCCCGTCCTTGGAGCCGATAAGGAGCATAGCCTCGCTCTTTGCATCGATGTCCACATCAAAGCGTTTCTTATACCATCTTGAGACGGCATCGAGAAACACCGGCCACCCCGACTCAGACTCATCATATCGATGCGTCTCCGGGTCATTCACCGCCTCGCACAGCCTGTCTATTACAGCCTGCGGAGTGGGTTGGTCCGGATCGCCTATTCCCAAATCGACCAGATCCTTCCCCTCTGCGATAGCACCAGCTTTCAACCTGGCTATCTCACCGAAAAGATAAGGGGGGATCTTATCAAGTCTCTTTGCTCTATCCAACGAATTCCTCCATAGTACACAATCGAACAAAAAGCCGCCCGGCTCTGCCGGACGGCTCGAAATCAATCAGCCGTCGGCGCTAGATGTCCGACACCCATTTCTTAAATTCCGCAGGGCCTACTCTACCTTCAAATACTTCCTCAGCCGGCCCTGTCATGAAGACTTTGTTGTCTCCCAACCACTCGATGAACAGGTCTCCGCCACGCAGGTGCACCGTGACCTTGCGTTGGACCTTGTCATTGAGCATCGAGGCCACCGCAGCTCCACACGCCCCGGTGCCACAAGCCAGCGTCTCGCCCGCGCCGCGTTCCCACACGCGCATCTTGATCTCCTGCTGGTTGATCACTTCCACGAACTCCACATTCGTCCGCTGGGGGAAGTTGGGATGGTTTTCTATCTCCGGCCCAATCCTCTCCACAGGGAAGTCGTCCACGTGGTCGATGAAGGTAACGCAGTGCGGGTTACCCATGGACACGCAGGTGATTTCCACCTTTTTGCCCGCCACCTTCAATGGCTCCGCCACAACCTTATCGCTCCCAGTTCCCTTCATAGGGATCTCAGATCGCAGCAGCCCGGGCTCGCCCATATCTACGCGTACCGTCTGCACTTTACCACCCGCAGCGTTGAGCTTCAGAGTCTTGATGCCACCCATCGTCTCGACGGTCATAATAACATCCTGGTGCATCTTGCGGTCGAAGACGTACTTGGCGAAGCACCGGATGCCGTTGCCGCACATCTCAGCCTCGCTGCCGTCCGGATTAAACATCCGCATCCTGAAGTTGGCCTGGCGGGACGGCATTACCATTATAATACCGTCTCCACCAATCCCCAAGTTTCGATCACATGCATTCCTGGCAATTGCCGGTAGCTGCTCTTCAACAATCTCTTCTTTTGCGCTGTCAATGACCACAAAGTCATTTCCCGCGCCGTGCATCTTAACGAATTTCAACTTTCCTACTCCTGCGGCTGGCTCTCAGCCGGTGGGGCTGATTCTTCTCTGAGGTTCACAAGCCTGGCCGGGACCACCGAGGCCATCGCGTGCTTATATACAAGCTGCGACGGTTTGCCGGGGGTTTCAAGGAGCACGGTGAAAGAATCAAATCCACGCACCATTCCCTTGAGCTGAACACCACTCACGAGGTATATGGTAACAGGCATATTTTCTTTTCTGACGTGATTCAGGAAAGTGTCCTGCAGGTTCATCTGTGCTTTATTCATCAGTAAGTAGACTCCTTCTTTGTCTTTTCTTGACACCTTGCTTTATGCGAACTTGATCGCACTGTTCGCCAACTTCGCCCGCGTGTCAATTACATAAACGTGGCAATATCTCGTCTCGTGCGAGTTGGCTGGCGGTTAGTTTGTCAACATCAATCCACTCGACTCGCGAGTCAGCTCGGAACCAAGTGTATTGGCGCCTGGCAAACCGCCTGGTGTTCTTCTTTAACAGGTCAACAGCCTCATCGAGACCGTATCCCCCACGCAGGTAACCGGCAATTTCCTTGTAGCCAAGTCCCTGCATTGCTATGCCGGATGGGTCTACACCCTGCCGGACAAGATTTTCAACTTCCTCCACAAGGCCCTGTCGAATCATCACGTCCACACGCTGTTCTATGCGTGCGTAAAGCGCCTCCCGGTCCATTGTAAGACCAAAGAATCGCGCCTCCGGGTAACGCGGTTCCCGCTTTGAGTCCTGCTCAAAAAGTTGAGAAGGCTTCGTTCCCGTTGCCTCGTGTATCTCAAGTGCCCTGATTACGCGCTTCAGGTTATTTGGATGAATGCGTTGGGCTGATTCAACATCCACAGCTGCAAGTTTGGAATGCACATATTCATTCCCATAAACACGCGCTTCCTCAACCAACCTTTGGCGAAGTTCCGCATTCTCTCCCGGCATCGACATATCCAACCCGTCGATGGCGGCCCGTACGTACAAACCACTGCCTCCCACCACCACAGCCGGTGGGTTGCGCCGGAGTATATCATCTATCACATCATGTGCAAGGCGTTGAAACTCGCCCACGCTGAATGGTTCGGCGGGATCGGCTACATCAATTAGATGAAACTTAGCCCTCTCTTGTTCCTCAAAAGTAGGCTTAGCGGTGCCGATGTCCATACCTTTATATACGGCCATCGAATCCGCCGAGACAATCTCCCCACCGAGAAGCCCCACCAATTCAACCGCCACTGCCGTCTTTCCAACAGCCGTAGGCCCGACGATAGCTATAACGTCCGCTCTCGCGGTATACATATCATGTTCCCATGCCAATGCTAATCGTAAGAGTATAACATAACTACCTATCACCGGCAAGGCGCGAACCCGAATTTTAAGAAAGGGGAAGGAAGTTAAGAGTTAAGAATTAAGAATGAAGAATTGGTAAGGGTTGGCCAAACAGCTAACCCAATTCCCTCGCCCAGGGGGAGAGGGCTAGGGTGAGGGCGCAACCTCGCGGTCTAGAATGGGTGCCCATTTCCGAATCCGCCCCCGGCAAACGGAACAAAGAGGAACCTCCGAGCCGACATAGAATAGTAGTGTAGCAATCCCTACGAGGACGCACATGAAGCTCAAAAACACCGGCAAGATCAGCACCAGATGGATTATCGCTCTCTCAATCATTGCCGTATTTCTTCTTGGAATGGCTGCGCTCGTAGCCGTCGTGACCACTCCGGGCCGCCAGGTGCGTGCTGAGATTGCCCGAATCAAGGCTGCCGGTGAACCCACCACCATGCAAGACCTCGCGGGCCCATCCATCCCACCCAATGAGAATGCTGCCACTATTTATGCGAAAGTCTTCGCAGCAATGCCTGCCAAGTCTTCAGCGGACGAGAAGGCTATTGATGCAGTGGCGTCGTCGGATCCCCCCGCTACATCTCAGCAACTAGCCGATGGAAGAGCCGCTCTTGCTCGACACAAAAAGGTAATTCTTCTGCTTGAACAGGCAACCACTTGTCCATCCTGCCGTTTTCCAGTGCAGTGGCAGCAGGGGATGAATGTTCCATTTCCACACTACGCGAGGCTCAGAAGTCTCTCTCGTTTCTTGCGTGCCGGTGCTGTGCTTGCTGCGCGTGACGGCAATTCAGGCGAAGCTATGCGACTTTTGAACCTGGATATCAAAATAAGCAATTCGACTAAAGACGAGCCTACATTGATATCCTTTCTTCTGCGGCTTGCATTGATTAATATTGCAACTCGGACCATGCGTGATGTGATGGGGTACACTTCTTTTACAGAGGCACAGGCGAAGTATCTCGCCAATTCACTTCAGCCAATCGATCTATCGAATGGGCTAGTTACTGCATTCCAGGGAGAGCGGACGATGCAGATATATACTTATGATACGTTACGTCGCAACCCAGCATCTCTAGGCTATCCTGTTCCTGGCATGCCCCATAAGGTTAATGCGTTTACTTCAATCTGGATGTATTATGACGAGAGATATTGCCTGCAACAGATGCAAGGCTATATAGCCCATGCCAACGAATCATATTTCGATCTAAAGAAGCATAATCCCGGCTGGCTTACCAACTCAAACCCACCGAAATACGCAATCATATCTGGAATGATGTCGCCGGTATTCATCCAAACACAGATTAATCGTGATCGCGCCGAAGCCGAACTCCGAGGCTGCCGAATCGCCCTCGCCCTGCACATCTACCACAACAGATACAGCTCATACCCGGCCAGCCTCAACGAACTTAAGGCCAAACTAGCCATGCCAATTCCAACCGATCCATTCTCCGGCAAGCCGTTCATATACAAGCCGAAGCCGAATGGCTATCTAATCTACAGCATTGGCGCAAATCTACGCGACGATGGTGGAGTAGCTCCACTCAAGAATAAAGACCAAACAATGACCGGTGACATAGTCTGGAAAGTAAGGTAAAACACTGTAATGGTGTCGAACCCATTCCCTTCACCATCAAACCATCACACCATCGAGCCATCCAACCATTTGACACCAGCCCGTGCGCTCGTTAGCATGTGGGTAGGAGTGCTGGTATGCTGGAAATTATCAGGTGGGTCCTCGTTATTATATCTATACCGTTGATTGTGCTGCTCGCTCGTCACGCCAGGCGTAGTGCACGGGCTCTCTCCGAGCGCATCGACGAGTATCATGAGGAAGAAGACAGCGGGAGAAACGTGTTGTGATAGTTACATTCCTCGGCACCGGCACGTCCCACGGCGTCCCCATGATTGCATGCGACTGCCCCGTGTGCACATCCGACGACCCACACAACAACCGCACGCGCTCATCAGCACTGATTGAAGTCAATGGCGTCCGGCTCCTTATCGACACCGGCCCCGAAATGCGCATCCAGGCGCTTCGCGAAGGTATCACCCACGTAGACGCCATTCTCTTCACCCACGCCCACGCAGACCACGTTTTCGGCCTGGACGATGTCCGCAGGTTCAATGACATCTCCAACGGCGCGATGCCCTGCTACGGCAGCGAGCAGACCCTGACAACCATCCGCCGTGCATTCGACTACGTCTTCAGACCCACCCAAATCGGCGGTGGCAAACCCAAACTCGATCTTATCAAAGTCGATAGCCCATTCGAAGCCGCAGGCGTGCCCGTAATCCCGATTCCCGTCCTCCACGGACGCATCAAAGTATTCGGTTTTCGCATAGGCAACTTCGCCTACGTCACCGACTGCAGCCAAATCCCCGAGCAGTCAATGGAACTCCTCTCAGACCTGGACACACTAGTCCTGGGTGTAATCCGCCACGAACCCCACGAAACCCACCTCTGCGTAAACCAGGGCATCGAGATAGCAGAAAAACTCACCCCCCACCAAACCTATTTCACCCACATAACCCACCGCCTGGACCACGAGTCCACTAACCGCATGCTTCCAGATAATATACGGCTGGCTTACGATGGGTTGCGGTTGACGATTTAGCCCATCATTCCCTCCGCTGATAAATCACCCTCTCTATCCGTCGATCAGGAATCAGCCACATCAGGGCAACCCCTACATACAACGCACCTGCAATCCACTGGCTTACGAAAGCTGACGGAACCGCAACTGCATAACAGAATATAGATAGCTTGCCTTTTAGATCGTGCCCGACTGCTGCGGCAAGCAGCGAACTCCGCCCGTGGCTCTTAATAATCACCCATTGCAGAATCGAATATGCAATGGCAGCCATCAACAGCACCACGCCGTAGAGAGATGTCGGAGCGGGTGCGAAGTTGTTTTCTCCCATCCATCCAGTCGTGAACGGTATCAGTGACAGCCAGAAAAGCAAGTGAAGGTTCGCCCACAGAATGCTTCCACTGACGCGCTCGGTGACGTGGAACATATGGTGATGGTTGTTCCAATAGATGCCAAGGTAGATGAAGCTCAGCACATAACTCAAAATCACAGGCAGCATAGGGCGCAGCGCGTTGACGTCCGCTCCGTGCGGCACCCTCATCTCCAACACCATAACTGTAATGATAATGGCGAGAACAGCGTCACTAAATGCTTCGACTCGCCCCTTGCCCATGTCGTTCTCTCCTCCTGGCGCACATTCCATCTATATGCAGGATTTCGACCCATCAACATAGAATAATGTCAATGCTAGCTTGCTGCCAATCCCAGTGATTTGGGTAACATAATGTGCAAATAGTAGGCTCTCTGCTCTCCACTCTCAGCTCTCAGCCTATTCCCAAAGGAGGGACCGTGGAAAACTCCGTTGACCCCAGAGTGTTTTGTGATAAAGTCTTGGCTCACGCGAAGAGCCTGGGCGCGGATTATGCCGACATTCGCATTGTCCATAGGGATTTTGAATATACGCAGGTGAAGACCGGTAAGGTCGAGAACCTGGAAAGCACGTCCGATTACGGCTTCGGCGTGCGCGTGCTCTATGATGGTGCGTGGGGGTTCTCCAGCAGCCCGAGGGTTGATGATCAGGATGGCTTGCGTGTGGCGGATGAGGCTGTGCGTATCGCACGAGCCTCGGCATCTACTAAGCGGCAGGATGTGAAATTGGCCCCAGTGGATGTATACGAGGGCACATTCAAGTCCGACCTAGAGATTGACCCATTCGACGTTCCACTGGACGAAAAGATAGGCCTGCTCAAAGACGCCGACTCCATCATCCGGCAGAATGAGAAGATCAAGGTAACCGACTGCACGATGGAGTTTTGGAAGTTCAATCAGGTCTTCGCCAGCACAGATGGCTCATATATCGAGCAGAGCAAGGTCGAGAGCGGGGCGGGTATATCAGCGACGGCAATCGAGGGGTCCGAGGTCCAGACCAGGTCATACCCCGGTGCAATGGGTGGTGACTACCGTGCCGCAGGCTACGAGTTCGTGAAGTCCCTGGAACTGATAGAACACGCTGAACAAGTCGCCAACGAAGCCGCGTCGCTGCTCAGCGCACCGGTTTGTCCCAGCGGGGAGCATACTATTATATTAGACTCAGGAATGCTGGCGCTGCAGGTGCACGAGTCCTGCGGCCACCCTATTGAGCTTGATCGTGTATTCGGAATGGAGTCTTCCTATGCAGGCACCAGTTTTCTTACCACTGACAAACTAGGCACATTCCATTATGGTTCAGATGTAGTCAATATTACCGCCGATGCCACTATCCCAGGCGCATTGGGCAGCTTTGCATTCGATGATGAGGGCGTACCCGGGCAGCGTGTGGAGATTGTGAACCAGGGTGTATTCAACGGCTACCTTACCTCACGCGAAACCGCTGCCGAGATGGGCTGGACCAGTGGGGGGGCTATGCGTGCTGATGGCTGGGACCGCATCCCCATTATCCGCATGACCAACATCAACCTGCTTCCTGGCGATTGGAATTTTGATGAACTCATAGCCGACACCCCCGATGGACTCTACATGGTGGAGGTAAAGAGCTGGAGCATAGACGACAAGCGGCTCAACTTCCAGTTCGGCACTGAGATTGCGTGGGAAATCAAGGATGGCTCGCTGGGGCGGGTGCTTAAGAACCCAATCTACTCCGGGATCACGCCGCAGTTCTGGAACAGTTGCGACGCTATTTGCAACGAGGACGAATGGCACGTGTGGGGAGTGCCGAACTGCGGCAAGGGTGAACCTATGCAAAGTGCGCATGTCGGGCATGGGGTCGCGGCGTCGCGGTTCCGAAACGTGAAGACGGAGGGAGCACAATGAGCACTGACATCATGATGGGCGAAAGAAAAATCCGCTCGCTCCTGAAAATTGCACTGGAGCACTCGAGCGCCGAGCAGACCGAGGCTGGTATAGTTACAGGCAAATCCGCTCTCACGCGCTTCGCCAACTCAACTATCCACCAGAACATGGGTTTTGAGAACGCTGAGATCAGAGTGCGCGCCGTGTTCGGCAAGAAGATGGCTGCGGGGACCACCAATTGCATCGACGAACAGGGCATCCGCGAGCTTGTCGATAAAGTCACTACTATGGCTAGAATGCGTGATGAGAACCCGGATTTCAAGTCTTTGCCCGAAGCTACCGCACGTGTTCCCGAAGTTCAGGCATGGTCCCCTCATACTGCAGAGATCACTCCCGAAGCAAGAGCTGCGGCGGTGGGTGAAATTATCTCAGAAGCCGACCGCATCGACGGCACCGCTGCAGGTTCATACTCTGTGCGATCATTTGAGCGTGCAGTAATGAACACTTTAGGTGTTGATGACTATTATCGCGGAACATCCGCTAACCTCGTGACCGTGGTGACAGGCCCGAGTGGTGGGTTTGGCTACGCATCAGCCACAGCTCAAAGCGTCGATGATATCCACGCCGGAGCCATTGGCGCCGAAGCTGCCGGACGTGCATTCGAGAGTCGTCACCCCGTAGACCTGGAGCCTGGTGATTATGAATGCATTCTGATGCCCTACGCTGTGTGCGATATGCTTAATTTCATGAGATGGCTCGGTTTCAATGCGCTGGGATTTCAAGAAGGACGCAGCTTCCTGTGCGGCAAACTCGGCCAGCAGGTCGTAAGCGATAAAGTGAGCATCTGGGACGACGGCCGCGACCCACGCACCATACCCACACCGTTCGACATCGAGGGCGTGGCAAAACAGCACGTAGACCTTATAAAGAAAGGTTATGCCTGCGGGCTTCTCTACGACTCCTATACCGCCCACCGAGAAGGCAAGCAATCCACAGGCCACGCCAGCGGAAGCAACCTCATAATGGCG
Organism: bacterium; assembly: GCA_021373255.1. Lineage (GTDB taxonomy): Bacteria > Armatimonadota > UBA5829 > UBA5829 > UBA5829 > UBA5829. The sequence goes on along the minus strand of JAJFTD010000191.1, from coordinate 24,094 downwards.
TCAGGTGATGCCACCATCCCCGAGATGATCGCTAATACCCGCTTCGGCGTAATGGTCACCCGATTCCACTACACCAATGTCGCCCACCTAATGACCGCCAGCATCACCGGCATGACCCGCGACGGCACATTCCTGATCCAGGACGGCAAAATAGTCGGTCCTGTCAAAAACCTCCGCTTCACGCAAAGCATAACCGAGGCCCTGTCCAACGTGGACATGATAGGTTCCGAGCCCAAACTGGAAGACGGCGTCCTGGCCCCCGCGCTCAAAGTAGGCAAGTTCAGGTTTTCCAGCGCGACAGAGTTTTAGTTGGTCACAAGGTCAGAAAGTTAGGGAACAGATGACTACCTATAGTATGCTTTTGATAGTTTTGTTGTGTATAGTTTAGCCAGGAGGTTTTGTTAGTTGACATCATTGCAGAGAACGCTCGATTTCATCTCAGGCCGAATGACAGATGTGCCTCCATTTCACCCAATTATCATGCAGTTTGCTGCAGATTACGCAGGGACTGATTACTGTGATTTCTGCCTGAAGCCGGAGAAGAAAGTGCACGCGATGATAGAGTGTGCCGACCATTTTAATCTTGACTGGGTGACGGTGATGTCAGATCCCTATGTAGAAGCGGATGGGTTTGGGTTGCAAGTCGCATATCCAAAGAACTCCCTTCCACACAACGTTGGCCTCCTGATAAATGATATATCCGATGTTAAGAACCTCAAAGTACCAGAGTTCTGCGAATCTCAAAGAATGCAGAACAGGGTGAAAGAAATTGAATTGTTCAATCAGCAGGTGGGCGAGAAGTACTTCATAGTCGGATGGGCGGAAGGACCTTTGGCGGAATATGCCGATCTACGCGGCCTCACGGATACATGTCTCGATCTTTATGACCATGAGACTGAGGTGAACCAGGCATTCGACATAATAATTGAGAATGCAATGAATCTCATTCGGGCGCAGGTCGATGCTGGAGCTCGCTGCATAGGAATAGGTGACGCTGCATGTTCCCAGATCAGCCCCAATTTTTATAAGCACTATGTCCATAATAGAGAGCGTGAATTGGTAGACTACACTCACTCCCTCGGCGCGATGGTAAAGCTGCACATTTGCGGCAACACCACAGCGATACTTCCTGATATGATATCTACTGGAGCCGACATCATCGATGTAGACCATCTCGTGGCTGACATGTTCATATTTACCCCTCTCCTCGGAGATCACCAGGTCCTCTCGGGAAACAGTGACCCGGTCGAGGTAGTGATGAGAGGTACAGGTGACACGATAATGGCGAGTGTAAAGAAGTGCCATATGGAAACCGCTGGCAGAGGAATAGTCTCAGCAGGATGTGAAATCCCTCTCGGCACAAGTGTCGAGAACTTCAAAGCATATAGCAAGGCGGCGAGATCACTTCGCAGTTAATGCTTGAAATCTATGCAACTAAATACGGTCTTTCCAAGTCTGGTATTTCTCTAACTGCTCTGGAGCTATCTGCCCAGTCAATTTGCGATCATCCGTATAAACTGTGATCTTCCTGAACTTGCTCATGAACTTATTGCCATTGTCTGTTATGTTGAATTGATCTCTGCCGGTATATGCGAGATCAATGCGTCTGGTTTCTACAATAAGAGCAGCATCTTCCATCAGCCTGCTTTTCCAGTGCATTTTATGCGTGAAGAACTCAATAAGATCGTTATCTTTTTCAGGGTCGCCTTTGACTGTGTTGGTTATCAACTTGTCCATGTCAGCGACTGCCTGTTGAGATGGTTCAAAATCCCTGAGACAAACGAACCGCTTATAATATTTGATGAATATGCATCCTGAAACGACACAAACAAGAATGGCCATCGGCCATTGGTTAAAATGTTGGCCGGCGGTAAAAGTTTTAAGTGTGAATGTATAACCATTCCAGATTAAGATCAAAAAGAAAAAACAACCCACGGCAAGCATTATGTTTGCCGAAGGTGCTTTGATAAGCAAGATTCCCAAAATCAGCACTATGAAACCTATTATGAGTTGAACACCGTCTCTAGGAATTGTTTTGAAAACAACAATACTATTGATCACAGTAAAAACGCCCATGTAGATGACTAAGTATCCGGCCCACTTGAGCATCATTCGCATCAGGCAGTAGTCTGCTAGCCTCTTTGATTCGCCTATTTTATCCAACACTTGGGCTCCATCTCTTAAGTGTAAATATATCTACTTATTGGCTCTTGTTATAAAGATTCTATATCTTGCAATGCGTCACCCGCAACAACTTTTAGGCGGCTTCGGCAGTGCGGATGAGATGAAGTTGAGAGGTAGAATAGAGTTCACTACTGCTGAAACAACGAAGCTTTCCTGTAGCCATTGTCTTTATCGGTTGCCCTGTTCAACCTTCTTCAAATCCTCTTGATTGCTTGCCTCAAAGTCTGCGTGGTAAAAGCTCTCGTCCTTCGGTAAGGAAAGGTTGAACTCTGGTGTGATATCAATCACTGCCACTCCGCTCTTCATGTTGCAATCCAACAGATGGCCGCCTCGCTTTCGATCTGAGGTAATGAAGTGCATGTGGTATCCAGGCACGTTCACTCCCTTGACGAAATACGGGCACCTGAGGGCAACTATGGTGCCACTCACATTCGTTAACTCGAACACAGGCTGCTTCGCCGTTACATCCACCAGATGCGGGTAGGGCTTACTCTGTATGGGAACGCTTCTAGTCTTGACTTGTGTAAATGTACCGTCGATTCTGATCGCGTAGAACAGGTTTTTCGAGGGCAGCAGGCTGTCCAGGTATTCCTGGAGCTTTGGGAGAGTCATCTCATTTGGGATGGTCACAGCTTTGTCTTTATCAAAGAATGTGACTGCGGCAAATGGCGTGGTCACATTGGCAGTTGGCTTGTGTGCGATACCATCCGAAGTGATTTGGTAGGCTATACCGTCCATTACCACCATCTCTCCGTCGAGCCTGTTGAACGTACCGAGCCCAAAGTCGCCGTGCTTCATTAGTTGATCAATGCTTGCCCAACCATCAAACAGACCCGCCATAAGTGAATCTATGGTTGATACCTGGTAAAGCACGTCTCTCGCAGAGTCGGCTGTGACCGGAACGGATAGAATCGAGAGCAGTAAGAGAACCGCGATAGGGCATAAGATCTTATTCATACATCCAATTATCTTCATACAAACTGCACCATGCCTTTATGTAGTCACTGTTTCCAGGACTTTACCTGCGTCATTACAACAGGCAGCCATTATAACATACGCCGACTTTGTATCAAGCAATCACACATGCATGCACCCACACTGTCCCATACGTTGACTGCCGACCTCATTTTTGGATATAATGCCTCAGTCGCTGGGGAGTTGGCGGCGCTATTTATTATGAGTAACATCCCTACCGGAGCGGAGAAAGAGGCTTATGTTGAGCGCCTCTTCTCGACAATTGCGCCTAAATATGATCTCCTCAACTCTGTGATGAGCCTGACCAGGCACAGGGCGTGGAGGCGGTTTGCCGTCTCGATGTCGGGCCTGCAGCCGGGTGACCGGGCGCTGGATGTGTGCTGCGGCACGGGTGACTTTGCTTTTGAGCTCGCTCGAAGGGTGGGGGAGAATGGTGGCGTGGTCGGTGTCGACTTTTCGGAGCCGATGGTCGAATTAGCCCGGCAAAAGGCCTCAAAGCTGGGGCTGAGTTCTGTGAGCTTCCAGACCGGCAATGCTTGCGGCTTGCCTTTTGATGATAACTCATTCGATTGCGTCACTGTCGGGTTTGGTCTGCGTAATGTAGCCGATCTGCCAAAGGCGGTTTCTGAGATGACCAGGGTAATCAAGCCTGGGGGCAGGGTGGTGTGTCTGGAGATAAGCCGGGTCCGGTCAAGGGTCTTGCTGCTGCCGTGGAAACTCTATTTTTATGTGCTTACGCCGTATTTAGCGTCGTTCTTCCGAGCGAAACGAAGCGCATACGAGTATCTGCCGCAGTCGGTCAAGGAATTTATATCACGCGAGGAACTGGCCGCCGAATTTGAAAAGAGCGGCCTTATTGATGTCTGTTTTCATGATCTTATGTTTGGAGCGGTCTGTATCCACATCGGTACAAAGCCGCAGTTGGTTGGGTAGAAGGTAACCAAAGTCCTGGAGTTAGTAATGAACGCTCACGCTTTACATACGAGAGAAGAAACACAGCCTGGGTGGGTCGCGCCGGTCGAGACTCAGCTTGATCTGGTGGAACGAAAGCTGGAGTCTGTCTCCACCTCAGATATCCAGACCGCGTTTGATCTCTCGATATATATGTTTTCGGCTGGTGGAAAGCGAGTCCGACCGGCGCTTGTGCTGTTGTCGGCTCTCGCATCGAATGCTGAGGCTGATGAATGCAGGGTTGTGAACCTTGCCGCCGCAACCGAACTGGTGCACACTGCGTCACTGATTCACGATGATGTTGTTGATGAAACGAGTGAACGCAGGGGCGTAAAGACTGCTAACTTCATGTGGGGCAACAAGATGAGCGTGCTTGGCGGCGATTTCTTGTTGTCCAAAGCATTCTCGCTGCTCGCTGCTGACAGCGATTCCAAAATCATGCGCGTGCTTTCGTCCATGGCGATTGGGATGGGTGAAAGCGAGATGCTGCAGGCAGAGAGTGAGGGCGATATAGACGCGTGGCAGAGGAACTACTGGCGGATCATCCGGGGCAAAACGGCATCGTTTTTGAGTGCGTGCTGTGAGTGCGGCGCGATGGTTGCCGGAGCGGACGCGTCAACCCGCGATAGCCTCGTTGAATACGGCTTGCAGATCGGCACCGCTTTTCAGATTACTGACGATGTGTTGGATATAGTTGGCGATCCACTGGAAACCGGTAAGGATATAGGCTCTGACCTCACTCACGGAAAGTTCACGCTCCCCGTGCTCCTGGCAATCCAGGACGCTAGAGTCGGCAAAGACATTCTGTCTTTGCTCCGAAGGGGCGAGTTGACGCCGGATCAGGCGTGTGAAGTGGCGAATGTGGTAGCCGACTGCGGAGCGGTAGAGAAAGCCAGAGAATCAGCCCGTAATTGCGCCCACAAGGCCTGCGAGCAGTTAGCGACAATCCCGACCTCAGCTTACACCCAAGCCCTGGAATCCCTGGCCGAGTTCGTAATTAACCGTGTAGCCTAACCCGACGAGTGACGCGTGACGCCCAGACGCACAACTCCCGACGCGTCAGACATGCCCCAACTTCTTCTTCAGCACATCCAGTGCTTCGCGAGCCCGTGTGTAGTTGGGATCGATTTCAAGCGCGCGCTCATACTCATATTCGGCTTCGTTGGGTATGCCGCTAGCTTCATAGGCCTGGGCGATGTTGAAATGGATGCTGGCTACACGGGGTGCTATCTGTTCAGCCTGCTTGAAAGCCCCAATGGCTGCATTGAACCTGCCTTTTGCGGCATAAGCCGCGCCAAGGTAGCTGAATGCCCTGTGATTCTGGTGGTCGAGGCGAGTCACTTCCTCAAGGGCTTCAATAGCCGTATCGGTGTTTCCAGCCTTAAAGGCCTCTACTCCAAGTTTATATTGTTCCGCAGTATCAGGCATTGAACGTCACCTGCAATAAGAGTAGCGTCGAAGCAACCGCCCAAGCTCAGTATATCCGCCTGGGTGTTCAGTGTCAATGATGGGGGTGCCCTGAATTATGTGTAAACCTCCAGCTAACTTCACATCACTCTGGAGGTTATGCAATATTCGGGAGGGTTACTTTCTCCTCTTGGTCATTGATTGTTCATCAACTGCTTATCTGGCTTTGGTTTTATATATTCAGGAGTAAATAAATATCCAAAGTTTACTCCTGGAGATGGAACATAATCGATAGTAAATAACCACGGTATTAATCCAAGAAATCTGTATGTAATAGAATGCCCAGAACTCGGTAGCTGTCTATCCAACCTAAGCATGATTTTATCCGGATACTTTTTCATCCGCTCAAGAATCCACGAATTCGCTCCGATCCCAATCATCTTTGTAAGCTTCGACATTTCATCCTGGTTAAGAATATTAATATCGAGCCCTGACTTGCTGCTGGCAACACGAAGTTTGTCATTATCAAGAGCATTATAGAATTCCATAAATGCATTCATATCAGCATCAGGATATCTAATCAGCACACATCGTAGAACTTCATCATTATGAAAGTTGAAATCAAACTGTTCTTTTGTTAAGGCTGAAATCTCAGTAAGTGACTTAATATCAAGAGTACCCGTATTTATGCACTCGTTTTTCCATTCATTTAGCCACGCGTCGGGGATCTGAAGACTCCGTTTCTTATACCAATCGTTGTCTCGAAATTCTATTACACCGTTGTGCTTCTTCCACTTATACGAGTTTTCCAGGGCAATCTTATCTATAATCTGCTTTACTTCAAGCTCATTTTTGGGGAAATTAGCTCTATATTCTGCGTTAGGAAAAGAATCAGACACAACAGCAAAACCAGATATGTCGGCAATAGCTTTCAAATAATCCGACAACAAACCACAATGATCTGTATTACTGTCGATCATAAACTCAACCAGTTTCTTAAGCGCAGGATCATCCGAGGATGAAGTGATAAAATCATCCTTTAATGGCTCCGTGTCGCTTGTTGAAGATGATTTGTCGGAATCACCACTCTGTCTGGCTGTACTCTCAATTCTAACTTTGTCATGGATTATATCAAACTCGGCAAAGATTTCTTCCCTCGACTTTCCTTCCAGCGCCGCTATCTGACAGAGCCCTTGTACTTTTGCCTTATCGCTGGAAGGATCATATATGTTTGCATTCATCATCATACCATTCAAGTCACCACTAGCTGTTTTATACACTCCTCTATACTGAAGTCTAGAATTCGCTCCTTCTATTACCAGTGTTTTAAATGCGAAATTGTTTGCCTCACCTTCAGGAAAATCACCATCAGCCATAGGATTAATCTTCCAGTTCGCACTCAGTAGTTCGTAAAGAGCATTTCTAGCGGCTTCCGGCAGAGTAACAGCTGCAATACTAACCTCTTGTCCGGACAAAAACGCCTCTTTCGCCGGAGGATATGCACCAAAGAAATCTTTTAGGGCGTTGTACGCTCCGCTCACGGTCTGCGCATACAGATAAGGATTATCATTCTTCAATTTGTCCAATGCGTCCGGTGACACCTCAGATGCATCGTCGAGCTTCTCGAGTATGGCCTCTTTTTTCTCGGTGTATTTCTGTGCTTCAGCTAAAGCCTTGTTCTCAACAGCAATTACATCAGCTCTCTTCATATAAAGCCGGTACGAAGGAGGATTAGACTCACTATTTTTGCTCCATGTGAACTTCATAACCGAAGCGATAGAATTCATCAGATCTGCAAGAGTCGTATCTTTTGCATAGATATTCATCCTGCGATCTCTAACCTGCCAATCGTTATTGTTCAAGCCAGCTCTCAACTTAACTTTGCTTATATCCGAAAGGTTGGTTAGTATGGATAATACACTTTTGTGAGTTGCACAGTAGGAAATTTTCTGAGATAGCCTGGCATCATCATTGCCCATGCTCACCTCCGTACTAGGCGGATTCGATGCATTCGGGTCAGTTGTTATTTTACCAACTCCCCAAGCATTACAACATCCAAAGCACACTGCAAGAGTCAGAGTGAGCGTAAAGCCTATTTTACGATACATGATAACCTCTCGTTGGGTATGCCACTTGCTTCATAGTTCTGGGCGATGTTGAAATGGATGCTGGCTACACGGGGTGCTATCTGTTCAGCCTGCTTGAATGCCCCAATGGCTGTGTTGATAAGCCGCGCCAAGGTAGCTGAATGTCCTGTGATTCTGGTGGTCGAGACGAGTCACCTCTTCAATGGCCGTGTCGGTGTTTCCAGCCTTAAAAGCCTCTACTTCAAGCTTATATTGTTCCGCAGTATCAGGCATTGAACGTCACCTGCAATAAGAGTAGCGGCAAGAGCAACCACTCAAGCTCAGTATATCCACCGGACTGTTCAGTGTCAATGATAGGGGCTGGGAGATGGTGTGGGGCTGGGAGATGGGGAATGAGGGTTGGAGTAGACTGCCCCCGGATCTTCGGACCCACGGACTTCTGGACAGCTCGGACCGTCTCTTGATTTCGACGCGTAAAAGAACTATAATGCCCCTTAAGAATGGCAGTTTGTCATGTCCATCATCGAACCAGGAGGACAGAGCCTTATGAAGATTGGCGTATTTACTGTATTATTCGCCCAGCAGTCGTTGGAACGCGCGCTGGATTATATTGCTCAATCCGGGGTCCAGATGGTGGAGTTTGGTACTGGAGGCTATCCCGGTAATGCACATTGCGACCCGGATAAGCTGCTTGGTAATGCTTCCGCTCAAAAGGAATTCCTGAATGCGGTAGAGTCTAGAGGGCTTAGCATCAGCGCCCTCTCTTGCCACGGAAACCCGGTCCATCCTGACAAAGCATTTGCCGCAAGGGATCATGAGACGTTCAGAAAGACCGTCCAGCTTGCTAAAGAGTTGGGTGTAGATACTGTCGTAACCTTTTCCGGCTGCCCCGGTGGTAGTCCGGACGATAAGACCCCGAACTGGGTTACCTGCGCATGGCCGCCGGATTTCACTGACACCCTGAAGTGGCAGTGGGAAGAAGTATTGGTCCCGTATTGGAAAGAGCAGAGCAAATTCCTTGAGGATAACGGGGTCAAAGTTGCGTTTGAGATGCATCCGGGGTTCTGTGTATATAATGTAGACACAATGCTCAAGCTGCGCGATGCCGTAGGTGAGAACCTGGGCTGCAATTTCGATCCCAGCCACCTGTTCTGGAACGGTGTAGACCCAGTCGCAGCCATTCGCACGCTCGGAGATGCAATCTTCCACGTCCATGCTAAAGACTGCAAGGTGGATAAATATAACGTCGCAGTGAATGGATGTAATGATACCAAACACTACGGCGATGTGCTGACCCGGAGCTGGATCTTCCGCACAGTCGGATATGGCCATGGCTACCAGGTCTGGAAAGATATGATAAGCACGCTAAAGATGATCGGCTACGACTCAGTGCTCTCAATCGAGCATGAAGACGGCCTGATGTCGGTGAACGAAGGCTTCCAGAAAGCCGTGTCATTCCTTAAAGAAGTTATGGTTACGGAGTCTGCCGGCGAAATGTGGTGGGCGTAATTATTTAATCGCGAAAGCGCGACAGTGCGAAAACGCGAAAAGAGACGAAGAGATAACATATGTTGCTTCGGACTGCGAAGCTGCCCCTCGGGCGACAGCGTTTCCGAAGGAAATCGAGAGCCGAAGCCGCCGAGCGCACAATGTGAACGGACCTAGCTAACGCGCAACGCGCAACGCATTAACGCATAACGTACTACGCAGAGAAACCGTAATGCCTCGTAATGTAATATTCATTCTTGCGGATGAGCATAGGTGGGATGCTGTAGGGTGGGAGAACCCACTCGTGCGCACTCCGAACCTGGACCGGCTGGCTGCCCGTGGCGTGCGGTTCAATAACTGCTTTTGTGCTGCGCAGGCTTGCGTGCCGTCGAGAGCGAATATTCTTACCGGCAGGTATAACGAAGAAGCCGGGATGGTTAGCAATGACACTATCCTTGGCAGGCATGAGCGAACTTGGCCGGGGCATTTGGACGAGCACGGTTGGCAGACTGTGGCAGTGGGGCGCACCCACCACATAGATAAAGGTTTTGGCAGTGTTATAAGGGTTCCGTCCGGTCGCAGTTATCCTATGAACTGCCACGACGATAAGATGCAGGCGTTCTGGCGAGAAGATGCGTATGTCGGCCCCAGTGATGCTTCTTTCGAGGATTACTACGAGACTGCTATTACATCAACTGCGCTTGGTTTTCTTCGCGAGATGCATCGTGGAGAAGAGCCGTTTGCGCTGTATGTCGGCTATCTGGCGCCGCACGGAGCGCTAACTCCGCCGGAGCCTTATTGGTCTATGTATGAGGGGCTTGATATCCCTATGCCCGAGGATACGCTTTCTCCACAGGACATTATCGAGAACTGGTCGAAGCGTTTGGGCTTTGAGGGAGTTACGCAGGATCGTTATAACCGCATCGTCAGAGGCTACTACGGAATGATAAGCACCGTGGATGCCTGTGTGGGAATGATCCTTGATGAAGTCGACCGTTTGGGCATCGCCGAAGATACGATGATCGTTTATACGAGTGATCACGGAGAGATGCTCGGGGACAAGGGGCTCTATGTCAAGGGTTATGGCTATGAGCCGTCGATAGGGGTTCCGTTGCTGGTATCGTGCCCTGGAACATTACCCGAAGGGGCCGTGTCGGATGCTTTGATCGAGTTAACGGATATTGGCCCGACGATTATCGAGGCGCTTGATGCTCCGCCGATGCCTTGCTCTGGAAAGTCGGCGTTGAGCGTGTTCAAAGGCGACTCTGATAAGCACAGGGACTGGATATACAGCAGCCTGGGCTGCGGGCAAGTGTGCAGAAACGAGGGGTATAAGTGGATACACCGTCGGGTAGATGGAAAATGCGTAGATGAGGTCTACGACATGTCCGCCGATCCTCGTGAGAACAACAATATCGCGGATACACCCGAGGGTAGGGAAGTGATGTTGAAGTTCTACCCGGACTTGCTGGATTTCCTGTCGGCGCACTGGCATCGCCCGGTTACTGATTTTGATCCTGAGGCCGTGCAGCCTCGGTTGATCCCATTTTTTACCACATAATTGGTAAGTAAGATGTTTGAGACTGGCTGGAGAAGTCGTTACAGCGCTGTGATTATGTGACGCACTTGGGCCGGTGTTTGTTTGTTTGCATCGAAGATGTGACTATGATATACTTTAACACGAGGAGCTATTGTGATGGATAAGTGGGTTTTCCTCAACGGTGAGTTCGTGCCCTCAGAAAAGGCGCACGTCTCCATCTACGACCACGGTTTTCTGTATGGTGATGGGGCATTTGAAGGTATTCGTGCCTACAACGGCCGCGCGTTCAAGCTGGAACGACATGTCGAACGAATATATAATTCGCTCCACGCACTCTACATCGAGATGCCGTATAGTGCCGAGACATTCGCCGGGTACATTGAAAAATTGCTTGAGATGAACGAGGTTAAAGATGCCTACATCCGTGTGACGATAAGTCGCGGACTGGCGCTGGGTCTGGACCCGAGGAACATCAAGGGTGAGCCGACAGTGGTTGTATCTACCGACAAATTGTCGCTTTACCCGAAGTCGATGTATGAAAACGGCCTTGAAGTCGTGACGGTTGCCACGAGGGTTGCAAACCCGCAGGTGCTTGAGCCGCGCATAAAATCGCTCGGCAAGTATGTGGCTAATATTCAGGCGAAGCTGGAAGCAAACCAGATGGGCGCGGGCGAAGGCCTGATGCTCACCGAAGATGGCCATGTAGCTGAGTGCACCGGCGACAACCTGTTCTTCGTGAAGAACGGTGTGGTAAATACCCCGGCCGCATACCTCGGAATACTTGAGGGAATCACCCGTGAGACAGTCATTGAACTGCTCGAGAAGATAGGTGTGAAAGTTAATGTAGGCGTCTTTACCCGGTTTGATATTTATAGCGCTGACGAAGCGTTCCTGACCGGAACCGGAGCGGAAGTCATTCCGATGGTCAAGCTGGATGCCCGCAATATCGGCGACGGCAAACCTGGACCTCTTACCAAGAGATTGATACAAGAGTTCTACAATTATATTAAGAGTCTTGCATAATCACTGTGTTAAAAGTCCTAAAGTTATAAGGTCTGAAGGTTGGGATGCGAATGGTGCGGGTGAACCCGCCATTTCGAGCTATCCTAACCTTTTGACTTTCTGACCTTATGACATTCTGACCCATCCGGAGCAGCTTTCTTTGATCAACGACGTAATTCTTTGCGAGATATGCTCTAGCCGTCCGGCGAAACTTGTTGTGTTTCGTCGGCGGCGCGAGGATATTTATCGAACGTTTGTGTGCCCCGAGTGTGCTGCCGAGCGCACACGGCTATATTCAGGTACAAGTGTGGACCTTGGCCGAATCGTGGCGCGTATTGATAGTAAGAACGCTGGTAAAACGGCGCCTTATAGCTGCAGGTTTTGCGGGACGACGCTGGCCGATGTGGTTGTAGACGGTAAACTGGGGTGCTGCGGGTGCTACACACGCTTTGCGGGTGAGGTGGAACAGGCCGTTGAGAATGCTCAGGGCTGCACCAGTCATGTCGGCAAGGAGCCCCAAGGGTGATGACGAGCGGCAAGCAGGTTCCGGAGTGGGTTAAGGGCGATGGCCCTGATAATGACATTGTAATCTCCACCAGGGCCAGGCTGGCTCGGAGCTTGGCCGATTTCCCGTTTCCATCACGCGCTTCCGGGGAAGATTTATCCATGGTAGTGCAAAAAGTTCGCGAAGCCAGCGCGGGCTTGTTAGGAAGATTTCCGGGGCTGAAGCTGGTTAGTATGGACAAATTGAGTCGGGAGCAGAAAAGTTTTCTCCTGGATTCGCATGTTGCGAGCGTAGAACAGGTAAACGGCGGAGAAGGTCGCGCTGTTATACTGGAGTCTGGGGCCCGATTGTCCATAATGATAAATGAAGAAGATCACATCAGGCTTCAGTGTTTGATGCCGGGGCTGATGTGTGAAGAGGCTTGGAGGCTTGTCGATTGGGCGGATGATGTGCTCTCGGCGAAGCTGGAATATGGATACTCGAACAGATATGGGTATCTGACAGCGAGCCTGACAAATGTAGGTACGGGCCTGAGAGTGTCGGCGATGATGCACCTCGCGGGCCTTGCGATAACGAAGAAGCTGAATATGCAGTTGAGAGCCGCTTACGACCTCGGGGTGTCGGTAAGGGGGCTGTTTGGGGAAGGAACCCATTGGACGGGTGATCTTTTCCAGGTCTCCAATGAGAAGACCCTGGGGCTCACTGAGCGGGAGATAACTGAGAGGGTCCGGTCGGTCGCTGGATATCTGTTGACAGAAGAGCGACTGGCACGAAGGGAACTCTTAGCGGAACAACGAAGTCGTTTGTTGGAAAATGCGACCCGGTCGCTTGATTCGCTACTGGGCGCGATGTCGGTTAAGCCTCAAGAGGCTATAGCACTTATGTCGCCGATCAGATTAGCGGCGGCGCTCGGACTTGTCGAGAACTGTCCCGGCAGGTTGTTGAACGAATTGCTTGCAGGAATGCAGGTGGTTGCGGGGGACGATGGCAAGGCGAGCATTGAACGCGCGAGCCTGCTTAAGAATAAGTTGGCTGATACACGTATAATATACAACTAGCTCGGGTATAAGAATTCGGGCTTGTTTTTGATATTTCCGAACGAGACGGCCTGAAGTGGCGTCTAAGAAGTACTGATAATAATACCAGGATGAGCCGCTGATGCGGTTCGGAATGTTGCATAAAATTCGCTGCCGATAGTGGTGGCATGAAAGATCCTTTGGCAAGCCTATAAGCAAAGGGGGGAAAACGATAAATGTGGCAAAGATTCACTGAGCGAGCACGAAGAGTCGTGTTCTTTGCGCAGGAAGAAGCCGGAAGACTCGGTGAAAACTACGTTTCTACCGAACACCTTCTTCTTGGACTTGTGCGGGAAAACGACAGCGTCGCCGCAAGGATACTCGACCGAATGGGTGTCAGCCTTGGCAGAATCCGGTCTGATATAGAGCGTCAGGTCACCAGAGGTGATGGGCGGCTTGGACAGGATATGCAGCTTACGCCCAGAGCTAAGCGGGTAATAGACCTTGCGTACGACGAAGCACGAAACCTGAATAACAACTATATAGGAACAGAACACCTGCTCCTCGGTCTCATTAGAGAAGGCGAAGGCATGGCAGCCAGAGTACTTCAGAGACTGGGAGTGGATCTCGAGCGCACCCGGAGAGAGGTGATGAACTTGCAGGACGGGGAAACCACGGCGATTACCTCTACTCGCACGCGCTCCAGAACACCCACGCTGGACGAGTTCGGCAGGGATTACACCGAAATGGCCCGGCAGGAGAAGCTGGATCCGTGCATTGGTCGGGACAACGAGATTGAGCGCGTCGTTCAAATTCTTTCGCGCAGAACAAAAAACAACCCTTGTCTTATAGGCGAACCTGGCGTTGGCAAGACCGCTATAGCTGAGGGACTTGCGCAAAGGATCGTGAGCGGCGATACTCCGGATACGTTGAAGGATAAGCGAATAGTGGCGCTGGATCTTGCCGGACTGGTCGCGGGAACCAAGTACCGCGGTGAGTTCGAAGAGAGAATGAAGCGGGTTATGGAGGAAGTTCGCAAAGCGGCTGGTGAAGTTATTCTCTTCATCGACGAGCTCCACACGTTAGTTGGAGCTGGTGCGGCCGAGGGCGCGATCGATGCCTCTAATATACTTAAACCTGCACTGGCGCGCGGCGAGCTGCAATGCATCGGCGCGACCACGATGGACGAATACCGCAAGTATATCGAGCGGGATGCGGCATTGGAAAGAAGATTCCAGCCGGTCCAGGTGCGCCAGCCGAGCATTGATGAGACTATACAGATCCTTAAGGGTCTGAGAGACCGTTATGAGAAGCATCATAACGTAACTATAGAAGATATCGCGCTGATTGCTGCGGCGCAGCTTTCAGATAGATATATAACGGATAGAGCGCTGCCTGACAAGGCGATTGACCTGATTGACGAAGCGGCGTCCAGGGTGAGGCTGCGGCTGGCGATGCCGCCTGCTGAACTCAGAGCGGCGAAGCAGGAGCTGACGAAGATCCAGTCGCAGCTTAACTCGATCCCGGCGGGGTCGAATTACGATCAGGCATCGGAGCTTAGGGCACGCGAGCATGATATCAGTGAGAGAGTTTCCGAGCTTGAAATGAGCTGGAAAGAAGAGCGGGAAAAGCAGTCGCAAGTTGTGAACGAGGATGAGATTGCTCACATCGTTTACAGTTGGACCGGCATTCCTGTGTCCAGGCTCGTTGAAGGCGAGTCCGCGAAACTCCTTAAGATGGAAGATATCGTGCACGGCAGGATCATTGGCCAGCACGACGCTGTTGTTGCTGTGTCCAAGGCGATCAGAAGAGCAAGGTCCGGTATGAAGGACCCGAAGAGGCCTATGGGCAGCTTCGTATTCCTTGGACCGACCGGTGTTGGTAAGACCGAGCTTGCAAGGGCGTTGGCTTCTTACCTGTTCGAGACCGAGGATGCTATGATTCGGATTGATATGTCCGAATACATGGAGCGATTCGCGGTATCCAGACTGGTGGGTGCACCTCCTGGGTACGTTGGTTACGATGAGGGCGGTCAGTTGACCGAAGCCGTGAGACGACGGCCGTATTCGGTGGTGCTGCTCGACGAGATCGAGAAAGCTCACCCGGAGGTCTTCAATATCCTGTTGCAGGTTATGGAAGACGGGCGGCTGACGGATTCTCAGGGCAGGGTGGTCGACTTCAAGAACACGATCATCATCATGACCAGCAACATCGGCGCTCAGTCCATCCAGGGTGGACCTGGAATGGGCTTCCGTGAACAACAGAGTCCGGCAGAGTCCGAGAGGGCTTATGAGAGTATGAAGAACCGCATCATGGACGAAATGAAGCGGACCTTCAGACCAGAGTTCCTAAACCGTGTGGACGACGTAATCGTCTTCCACCAGTTGACCAAGGACGAGATCGTGCAGATCGTCGATCTGATGGTGGACAGAGTCCGCCAGCAAGTGGCAAGCCAGGGCATGGACCTGGAGGTCACTCGCGAGGTCAAGGAAATGCTCGCGACAGAGGGTTTCGACCCGCAGTTCGGTGCGAGGCCGCTGAGAAGAGCAGTCCAGAGACTGATAGAAGACCCGTTGGCGGAAGAGATCCTTCTGGGCAGGTTCGGCGAAGGCGACACAGTCCGAGCCGAAGTCGAAGACGGCAAGATCTTCTTCACCAAGTCAGCCGACTTGAAGACGCTGCCGGTGGAGTCACCACAGGCATCATAGAACGACTGAATAACAACAAACCCAAAACACCCTGCGCTTCGGTGCGGGGTGTTTTTTGTACATCAGACCCTCTTCTGACCACACCACTCTAAACAACCATCAAACCTTACAAAAACAATGCATACTCTCGTGACTATAGTTGACAGATTGTTCGTAGATGGTTATATTACAGGTGATAACATCAGGCAGACTTTATGATGCACTCAAAGTATGGTCTTGAATAACTGAATACAATGTGAAAAGATACCAACTGTTGTTAGTAAGGGATACATTGTGGAGTTATTGGCTTGCTAAACAACCCTATACAGTATCAAGTTAAAGGGAGTAAACCGAATAAGAGAACTGGCGATGTAAGGTGAGGGTTGGCATATGATGGCTATTGCGGCATGCTTAAAAGATCCGCATGTTTAGATATTGTACAGGCTGGTCTTAAATATGCATTATCACTAATATCTGTATGATGTGGAGTCAAGATTAGGCAGGGCAATATAAGATCATTATGTGAGGAGGAAGATGCGGTGTTAATAAAGGTTATAAAAAGCAAAGCTGTTATATTAGTGCTGGTTGCTGCATTCTGCATGATGTTCTTTGCTGGATGCGGTGGTGGCGGAGGACATCATGGAGTTGGTTCAACTGGTACGGGAGATATAACTGGACTAATAATAGACGGAAGAAGCGGGCGAGGGATTGCCAATGCACAGGTGAGTGTGTTGAGCACTGGTATGGCTGTTAAGACTGGGTCGGATGGATCCTATACTCTGAAGGGAGTTGGTTCCGGACAAGTGACATTAGAAACTTCCGATGGACAAGATACTAGAACTGCTGCGGTCATGGTACCGCTAAATAGTTCTACTAACAAGTCCATTGTGCTACACAAGGATACGCCTGTCACTATCCAAGGCCGTGTGATTAATGTGCTCACTGGTGAACCTATTGCTGAAGCAGCAGTTGAGATTGCTGATAGGCAATACACCAGTGAATCTGATGGTAGTATTGTGGCAACAGGTGTGAGCAGTGGTGTTCAATGGGTTTCTATCACAAAGAGTGGATACGAAGCGTTGTCAGCAAGTGTTTTATCAGCAGAAATACCGCAGTATACTTGGTATCTAATTCCAAATACAAATGATCTGGGCGATGCTACATTCCAGGAATACTCTGAACAGGCTTTCCAAGCAGCCTCAGCTCTGCGGACAGCTTTATCTGCGATGAGAGTATCAACAGTGAACATTCAAGAAGGATCGCGCCGCATAGAGGAGCTAACTAGGGCTGCGCAAGCTGATATGGATTTGTCTGCAACTCTGCAAGCCAGTAGAGCTTTAGCAAATGTCTTAATGGCTGTTTCTGAATATAATGACCAAGCGGGTTCGCGGGGCCTATTTGGCTGGCTGGATTTCGGCGCTAACGCTAGTCGATTTAGCAAGGGCGCTGACGAGAGTATTGAGTTGAAAAACCGTGTATTTGCAGGTGAAGATGTTCCAGAGGTAAACGCTTGGTTAGCCCAGAACCCGATTGGTAGTTATTCATCGCTTCAGGAGATAAGGAATGATTTTGGAGACGATGCCTATTACATGTACAATAATGTAGTGACAGCTTATTTGACTGCAAATCCAAATAGTCCATTTAACCAAGATGTGGTGGGGGCGGGCAAAGATGTTATAATCGGTACGTATGAGAGTCAAGGTGCCAACCTTATAGGTGATGGACTAAATGGGATTTGGTCAGGCTTAGGTACGTTGATTACTGAAGTAAAAGATGCTTTGCAGTTTATCAGCAAGAATGGTAAACAATATATCTGGGGAATTGAAACAGCTCAAGGAAAATTAGTTCTTATTGAGACTAAACCTGGCCAACCTACGAGTTTCCCTAGCGGGACGTTTGATCTGATAGTTTCGAATGGAACAGTTCTGAAACCAACGTCGCTGTCTAGCTTTAGCCTAACTGCTGGTGCCTCGCGTACGATCTCAGCTTCTGATGAGGTATCTAGCCGCCAAGTTGCTGTTACACCTGCTTGTTATGATGATATAGGAAGTCTGCTCGTTCGTGTCGGCGTTTCTTATGATACCGTTAATATGAACGATATCTTGAACTGGTCTGGCTTAGCGGGGTATGATATTGTGTGTGTAAACTGTTCTTACGATATTAGCCCGATGACTAGTGAAGGTGCTAGCCGACTCAGAAATTTTGTTAATCTAGGTGGCATTCTTTACTGTTCAGATTGGGCTTACGAGATTGTCAGAGACGCATTCCCAGATATGCTGACATTCTTTGAAGATGCAAAGATAGGCAATGAGCAGACTGTGTCTGGGAGAGTGGTGAATTCATCTCTTGCCCAGTATCTTGGAAAGAACTCTCTTGGTATAGTCTATGATCTAAGCGGATGGGTTCCCATAAGGTCAGTAGCCGCTGATGTCAATGTTGATATATATGGATCAGTATTAGGTCTACCAGAAACATCCAAGTCAACTGGTATTCATTGGCATTCTTCAACGGGCTCAAGATTAGGGTCAAATTCCCGGAGCCTTGGTGAATTACCACTTAGTGTGACATTTTCTTACGGAAAGGGAAAAGTGCACTACACCACATTCCATAATGAAGCTCAAGCCACAGAGGATATTCAAAGGATGCTACTATATCACATATTGACGAAATGATTGTAATATAGTGTGTTTCGGGACTTGAGGCGCGGCAACCCTGCGCGGTTAGTGTGTTTACGCATGGCTCCGCGCCGGAAGTCCCGAAACACACTCATGTAGCTGCGAAGAGACGAGGGAGTTGGCTTATCGCCTACAAACCCATAGACTGTACACTCGGCGGTTCCGGGATTTCCGGAGCGGGTGATCAATTAGCATCGTTGCCACAGTAGTCCGCGCTCCTCAAATCTCAGAACATTGAAGCAAGAAGATCAGGTAATCTATAGGATAATTGCTCCCAATAGCTAAGAATAAAAGTATGAAGGCAAAACCAAACATCTCTGCACAGCAACTGACGCTTCCTTCCTGGGTTCCATTACTCGTATTTGTAGCCCTGGCGCTGCGTGTGGGGTTTCTTTTATATGATCGCGGCTTCACGTCTTATGATGACGGAGTAGCCGCTGAGGGTGCGCGACTTGTTCTCCAGGGAGAGGTTCCGTATAGGGATTTCTGGACCATCTACTCTCCCGGCAGCTATTATGTGAATGCTCTGGGGCTTGCAATCTTTGGTGGCAAGCTGATATCAATCAGACTCATGGGGCTGCTGCTCAATGGCGTGCAGGCTATGTTTTTATATGGAATCCTGCGCCGAACCTGCCGCAATAATCTCTTTGGAGTCGCGGCTGCTGCCTGCTATCTGGTTTATATGCCTATTGGAATGCTGGGCTGCTGGGTTACCCCTGGTCTGGCTGCCATTTACTCGCTGATCGGGGTTATTGAGAACCCTAAGTCGTGCTGGTTGTATATATGCGGCCTTTTCCTTGGTATCACTATCCTCATCAGGCAAGATGCGGGGTTGTATCTCACATCTGCTACGCTGCTCGTTATCTACTGGACTGCTGTCAGCTTCCGCGAGAAACCACTGCCTTTGTTGGCGAAGCCACTTATTCCTATGATCCTGACTGTTGGGTCGGCTATAGCATATTTCGCTGCTCATAACGCGCTTGCGCCGATGATCAAGGACACTCTCTATTTCTCGCTTTTCGTATTCCCACACTCGCGTCCAATGCCATACCCTATGCCATGGAACGAAGTGTTAGTGATCGGTCAGTATAGTGCTCCTGTGTTAATCTCGGCGTTATACCAACTTACTGCCTTCTACATCCTGCCTGCGGCACTTATAATCCTGACCCTGCTGTCAGTCCGGAGGCTGGTCCGAAGTGGCTATGATCGCGAGGCTCTGCCTCAAGTAGCCTTATTCTGTATCGCCACTGTGTTGTTTCTTCTCGTGGGAGTTCGGCCGTCAGGTGCTCGCATTGGGGCCAGTGTAGCAATGAGCTTGGTGGCGTTTGCGGCATGTTCTTCGTGGCCGAGCCGAGGCTTGCGGTTAGCCTCGGCAGTTTTACTTACCATATCGTTGGTTGCTTATGCGCCGTTTGCGATATACACAGTCTGGGCTCATCGTTCATACGCAACCAGTGCCATCGCCGGGACAGGTGGGGTATGTGCTGCAAGTGGTCACGCTGAGGTTCTAGCTGTGACCTGTGCAAAGGTCAGAGAAATCACGTCTCCCTCAGAGAGGATTCTATGCGGCGCTCCGATTATCTACTTCATCGCCGGACGTGACCCCGGTACTCGCTATTACGAACCTCACCCCTGCTTGACCGATACTCCCAAAGTCCAACGGACGATAATAAAGGACATAGAGCATAATCATGTCCGGTATTTCGTGAGATCGCATGAGTGGGATTTTGATAACGGCTATTTCACCATCGAGCCTAACCATCAGCCAAAAATTCTCGTAGCTTACATCGAGCGAAATTACAAGGTAGTCTATAATTACACGCTCTTCCAGATATATCAACGTGTGACCCCGTTCTCTACACCCTAAAATCCCTAACTCCGCCCAATACAACCTATAGTTGTTCCAATATGTACGAAGGAGTGTCGGTTGCATTAAGAGAAGAGTAAATCATCAACCTGCTTTGTGCGCTGGAGGATAACAGAATGCAAAAATGTGTGTTACGTGTAACGTCAAAAGCTACATGGATTACGCTAGGCTTCTCGGTAATGGCGCTCGTTATGTCATGCCCGGTTTTTTGTGATGAGGTAAGCCTGGATACTCCCATTACCGCATCTTCGGTTGAGGCAGATCGCAAGGCTTATAGGGCTACTCATCTCCCCTGGGCTGTTGTTGATAACCCCGAACAGGTTGCGGAGTTGATCAAGGATGGTCAGGACGTAAATGCTATAGATGAGGACGGCCGAACAGCACTGCATTTTGCGGTTTTGCATGATCATTATGGCACCACGAAACTGCTCCTCGATAATGGTGCAAATGTGAATGTTAAAGAGCATTCTCGCGATGGTGGTTTCAGCGGTTGGGGATGGTATCCTCTGCATCTAGCGCTAAGGAATGAGAACAAAGATATAATCAGGTTGCTGATTGACCACGGAGCGGATGTAAACGCTGTGCGAACGGATGGATGGACACCGATATGCACAGCTGCTTACCACGGCCAACCGGATATGATCGAGCTTTTGATCTCCAAAGGGGCTGATGTTAACTATGACAACAGCGAACCTCTGCGCATTGCAATCAGCCAGGGGAAATACGAAGCGGCAAAGGTAATGGTTAATCACAAGGCGGTTATAAACAGCCAAAAGAAAGACGGCCAGACTGCTCTGCACCTCGCTGCGGGCCGGGGGGATCTATTAGAAGTGAAGCTCCTGATAGATAACAAGGCAAAGGTGAATATTGCTGATAACGAAGGCAGAACCCCTCTATTCCTGGCTGCATACTCGGGAGTAGTGGATGTTGTAAAGCTGTTGATCTCAAAGGGTGCAAAGGCAGATGTGCGTACAAAAGCCGGTGTGTCCATTCTTCAGGCAGCCAGTAATGGCAAAAGAGATCATTTGGCATCTCATCCACAATCAGATGATTTAGGTAAGTATGATTGGTACGGCGTTCGCAGAATTCTTCTTCGCCATGGTGCGAAAGAATAAAATAAGCCAGCTTTTTATTCTGAAAACAGGTACTGCCTACGAAATGCGTAAGCAGTACCTGTTTTCGTGATAGAAAGTCTCTGGTGTGATATGAGACAGCATGGAATCTGGAGAAAGCATATGACCAGAGTTAATTGGTGGTTGATTATGGGCACAATCAGCATCATAAGTTTATGTTGCGGGTGCGGACCGAGTTATTTGCCGAGCCAATCAGTAACTAAGCGCGACCTGGTGGGTAGTTACTATGTAAGGTATGAGCCATATCGAGGACGGTATCTCGGCCACGAAACGCTGACCCTGAGATCTAATGGGACTTACCAACAGATCTTTGTCACGAGTTGTGGACGTGTGTCAAAGAATACTGGAACATGGAGGTTGGAGCAGGACTATAACGAACCGAATCTGTGGCTTGAGCACGCTGGACAATATCTGAACGAATGGCATGACCAATTAGCTACTCATCCCCAATATGAAGGTATGTCTGCACCTGTTAACAGGCGTGGCAATCGGATCTGGATAACCGTGGATGATGACATGGACATTTATTATCAGAAGAAAAAGTGATTAAAGGTATCTGAACGTATCTCTTCGTCCATACCCACTCGTCCCCTTGACGCAAGGCTCACAACACTTGACGCCCGACGCATTTCCCCTGTCCCCAAACATTTCTAAAAATAACCCATGCAGCTTATCTAATTATCAGCCAAAAATAATGATTGGTGGTTTCCGGCCATTGTAAGGGCGCGCCATGGCTTTTACGCCCTTACGAGGTGAAGTATTTGGCGACAGAGCAGGGAATTCGTAGTGCAGACCCGCATGCTAAGTCACTCCTGGAGCGAGCAGTGCTTGCAACAGGAGAAGCCCTGTGTCGCCGTCTGCTGATTTGGGCGGCTGTTCTTGCCGTAGGTGTAGTCATGTGCAGGCTGATCTTGTCTAGTGAAGCCGCATCGCTGCCTAAGGTCGCTTCTGCCTCAATAATGGTGATCGGCTCCATCGTTGGGTTGGCTGGTACAGCATACTTCCTTGCCCGATTTGTTTTATCCTGGGAACTTCGGAGTGTGCTGGCTGCTGTGGCGCTTTCTTCAATGGGCGGTGGTGCGGTGGCGCAAGTTGTCGCAATTTACGCCAGGCCCGATGTTGCAGCGAGCGGGTTAGTGGCAACTGTTACTTGGGTTGTATCGGCGGCTCTGTTCGCGGTATCCCCACGTGCTAATGTATCGTGCTATTGTGGAAACCGTGCCAAGGCGGTGGCACAATCCGGTCTGGCGCTGTTGGCTGTCCTCATATTTCCTTTGCTCTCACTGATGCTCGTTCTCCGCGATAATCCGCTCACCGACCTGTGGTATCCACCCGACAGCCCGTTAGTCTCTCATGCAATTCGCCTGATTGTTGCAGCAGTTGCTTTCACACTTACCATTGCTGCGCTGCACGGGCATTACAGGCATAGCCAAATGTCTGGTGATCGTATATCAAGCCTGCTGTGCTTCTTCTTTGTGCCGTGTGTTTTGGCAATTCCTGTTAAGGTGTTGGCGAGTGGTTGGTACGACGGCTGGTCCTCCTTGAGCCAAGTCCTGTTCTTGTTTGGATGGATTGCGTTGGTTTGGGGGTTTGGGATGGAAAATGCGATCATGCAAAAGGAAGTCCAGGACCGCCTCCAAGAACTCGATGCGTTGCATCACGTGTCGTGGTCGATTGTTGGTGCTCGATCGGTCTGTGAACTGCTGGACCTCTTCGCCGCAACCCACATAGATCAGTTGGGTGCAAAAATTGCGTCGGTGTATCTAGCTGATGATTGTGGTTCAACCTTGGAGGTTTGTGCCCACCGTGGTCCTGAAGATTCTCCCGCACCTGTCGGAACTAAATTCCCGCTATTCAGTGAAGGCCAACGCCCCGGGTTCCACACAGGCCACACAGTTAAGGCTTTTACATCGGGTGAACCACAAATTGCTAATGATGTATTTGTGGACGTGGAGTTTGTGCCGTGGAGAATGATCGCTGCCGATGATGGCTGTGCGGTTTCACTACCACTGGTCGATCAGGAGCGCACAATAGGCGTTCTTAATCTATACTTCTCCGAAAGCCGGCTATTAACCAGGCAGCGCCTCAGACTCCTCGCAATTATCGCCACTACCGCTACGCCCGCTATTGCCAACGCGCTTTCCAGAGAATCAGTGACACGTGCATCGGACGTAGATACCAACTTCGACCTGGCAGCCTGATCTTTACCGGATATATCGAAGGATGTGGTATCACCTCTCTGATCTCTGAGTTCTAGCCACTGTAGGTCAATACCACTAGAAGCGGTATCACATTCTTCGATTCGATCCGATTACGAGGAATGGGAGTTAAGCTGACTCTCCTTCTCCCTCAGCAGCGGGTGCTTCTTCCTCAAGTTCTATTGGAGCACGGCTTAGTCTGAGTGTCACGACTACGGAGTCAGGATCACTGAGAACTTCAACGCCTTCACCGAGGTTCAGGTCACTAACTTTGATCGCGTGGCCTGGCTCAAGGTCAGTAGTGTCAACTTCTATTGCTGAAGGAATATTGCCGGGCAAAGTTTTAATCTGAAGTTCGTCCAGCCCCTGCTCCACGGTG
>JAJFTD010000190.1 GCA_021373255.1 bacterium | reverse complement strand
ATTGATAAGTTGTCCCGTTCGCTCGATAGGTTGAATATCGAGCTTGATTTTGCGGAAGGTTTTCTGAAGCAGCGTTCCGACGCTGAGTGTGAGGCTGAGGTTAAGGCAGTCAGGCAGATGGTAGCACAGCGGGCTGATAGCCTCACTAGCGCATCGGTGGATGATTTCGTGGCGGAGTGCGAGGGGATGCTTGCGAAGACGGCGGCCAGGCTGAAGTCGATTACAGTTCACATGGTCTCGCACGCTCATATTGATATGAACTGGATGTGGGCATATGACGAGACAGTGGCTGTCACGCTGGACACATTTGCTACTATGCTCAAGTTGATGGACATCTACCCCGACTTCACATTCTCTCAGAGCCAGGCGTCGGTTTACAGGATTGTCCAGAGGTATAACCCGGCAATGCTGCAGCAGATTGCACAAAGGGTCAGCGAGGGGAGATGGGAAGTATCGTCGGCGACCTGGGTAGAGCACGACAAGAACATGTCCGCTGGTGAGACCCAGATAAGGCAGGTCCTGTATTCAAAGAAGTTCTTCAAGGAAACCTTCGGCCTGGGCTACGATGACGTCAAGCTGGACTTCGAGCCGGACACCTTCGGCCACTCTATAAACACTCCCGCTATCCTCTCAGAGGTTGGCGTGAAGTATTATTATCACTGCCGGGCCTACAGGGGCAACAAACTTTACAGATGGCAGTCTCCCAACGGCGGCGAGCTGCTCTGCTACCTCGAAAAGGACGACTGGTATAACTGGGATGTCAGCCCCAGATCAATAGCGGATTCCGTGCTTCGTGAGCTGAAAGACACGGGTCTGGACGATGTTCTGCGGGTGTATGGTGTCGGTGACCACGGCGGTGGCCCGACTGTTCGCGATATTCAAGCGATACTCACTGCTGCCGGTTGGCCGGTGTTCCCGAACGTGAAGTTCTCAACTTATTCCAACTACTTCTCACAGGCCGAGGCTGCAAGAGACAGGGTGCCGGTGGTCACGGGCGAGCATAACTTCGTCTTTACCGGCTGCTACACTAGCCAATCCGACATCAAGCGTGGGAACAGATACTCCGAGAAGAGCCTTGTTATGGCTGAGAAGTTCGCGTCACTTGCACAGATGCTATCGAGCGACTTCGAGTATCCCAGCGACAATCTTACATCAGCCTGGGAGAACGTCCTGTTCAATCAGTTCCACGACATCCTCCCCGGTTCAGGAGTGAGCGAGACCCGCCGCTATGCAATGGGCAAATACCAGGAAGTGTATGCTGCCGCAAGCTCTGCCAAGAAAGCCGCTCTTGCCAGCATTGCAAACCAGGTGAACACTTCTGCACTTCCCAGTGTTGCCGGTGTGTCGAATGATGAGCCCTGCGACAGAGCCTTGGGCGCGGGTGTCGGATTCTGGCACAATGACAAGGGCATTTCCGCCCCTGGCATAAATGGAAACTGCTCGCGGATATTCACGGTGTTCAACCCGTCTCCATTCGAGCGATCCGAAGTAGTGGAAGCTGTTTTGTGGGATATGGACACGACAGGCGGCCTTGCGATCAAAGATTCCTCCGGCAAGGATGTCACGTTCCAGATAATCGAGCACAATAGTACATATTGGTCCCACAGGTTCCGCGTCATTCTCTTTGAGGCTGAGAATGTGCCTGCGATGGGCTACAAGAGCTTCATTGTCTATGATGACAAGTCCAAGCCAAAGGACAACCCCGGCGGCTGGGATGCGCGCATGGAGGACCCTGTCGACCTCACACTTGAGAACGAGCATCTGAAGATAACTCTGGACAGCGTTTCCGGGTCCATCAAAAGCATGATAATGAATGATGGTAACCTTGAGCTAGTCCCGGAGGGAGAGCGGACGGCGCTGTTCAGGGTGATAGACGAGTCAGGTGTATTCGGCGGCGGGATGTCATCGTGGATCGTCGGCAGCTACGCTAAAATCGAGCCGATGGATGGCGTGAGGTTCTCGAGCTTGCCCAGGCAGACTTATGAGAGGATAGTGGAGAAGTTCACCCTCCGCAGAGTGAGCGGCCCACTGAGAAACGGCTACGCCTGGGCCGGCAAGATAAGGGGCTCAGAGATGCTGGTTGGTATATACCTGGACAAGGGCTCCAAGTCCGTTCGCATAGATTGCAAGTGCGACTGGTTGGAAAAAGGCACGCAAGACACCTTTGTTCCTCAGCTTAACATCACAATGCCGCTGGCGATAAGTGATACGACTCATAACTTCGAGGTGCCATTCGGCTCAATCGAGCGAAAAGACAGAAACCTCGACCTGCCCGCGCTGAGATGGGTGGATATGAGCGGCAAGCATACCTCCTCCGGTAACAAGGTCGGAATGACAGTCATGACCGACTCCAAATACGGCTTCAGAGTCACCGACGACTCCATATCCGTATCTTTGATACGCAGCAGCTTCGATCCAGACCTGTATCCCGAGTTCGGTGAGCACCGGTTCTCACTGTCCCTGTCGCCGCACCAGGGAGCTTGCGTTGCAGAGGATTCCACCGCCGCCGCCGAGTCATTCGACCAACCGCTGGTAGTGTTCCAGAACACAACTCACGACGGCAGCCTACCTGTTGATTCTTCTCTGATTGAGATTAGGAACAGAAACGTCGTCCTAAGCGCACTCAAGAAACAGGAAGATGGGAACGGGGTCATGCTTCGGCTTTCTGAGGTATCTGGCAAGGACACAGATGCTGAGATTGTCATATCACCACAGCTTTTCGGCGGTGAGGTGAAGGTTTTTGAGGCTGATTCGTTGGAAAGGCCGGTTGGTGATGTGAAGAAAGTTAGCGACGGGATCATGAGAATGAAAATCCCGGCTAATGGTATAATGACCTTGCTTCTATCGCCTGCATATTAAGAGGAAATCAGGCTCGTTGAATTTGTATAATGTAGCTACAATCAGCGTCAAGACCAGACCGGTGTGATAATGCTGCGCTTCGCAGATAGCATCTTTCCGTAAATTTACTAAGCGCATTACCAGCTAGGCAAAATGCAGCACTAGTGTTATAATATAACTGTTAGACAACATTACCTGCAGACAGACTAATTTGTTAGTGTGCACATATCATGTGCGTGATTGCTTGCCAGTTAAAGCAGTAGTGCTATTAGGTAATAAAGTGAGTGTGAAGCAATGAAGGGATCGAAAAAACAACTGGGCAAAAGAGATGAAGCTGTAAGGCTGATGCTCGAATTGCTGCAGTCTGAAAAATATAAGCCTGGTGTGCGGATTCCACCCGAGTCTGAGCTGGTGAAGTTATTCGGATGCTGCCGAAGCACAGTCCGAGAGGCTATCAGCCTATTGGTCAATGATGGCCGCTTATATCGTATTCGTGGCAGCGGAACCTATATCGCACCCTATAAAAAACGTCAAATCACGATTGCAGGGATATTGCCTGACTTGTGCAATGAACGTTATGGGCGCTTTGGTCTAGATATCATGCC
Source organism: bacterium (assembly GCA_021373255.1). Taxonomy (GTDB): domain Bacteria; phylum Armatimonadota; class UBA5829; order UBA5829; family UBA5829; genus UBA5829. The sequence goes on along the minus strand of JAJFTD010000190.1, from coordinate 7,148 downwards.
TCCTATCGTAACAGGAATGGTTGCAGAGGCGCGCAAGCACGGCGTTAACATACTTCTGTATGGCTGTGGCAGCGATGATAAAGACATAGAGAGAGAGAACATCAGAAATGCCATAGAACGCGGTGTTGATGGTGCGGTAATACTCTATATTGGTGCTAAGTATAATCTCGATTGCCTGGAAGAATTCGATAAAGCCGATATTCCTTTAGTTCTAGTCGATAGATATGTAGAGAACTTTGACTCTGATTATGTAGTCACAGATAACTATTCCGGCATTTATGATGCAGTGAATGCTATTTCACAGATGGGTGTGGAGAACATTTACTACGTTACCACCAGCGCATCTGTGTCCAGTGCAAAAGATAGAATGCTGGGCTACACAACAGCCATAAACTCTCTTGGGCTACCCTGTAATATCATGATTAGCCATATAGATAAAATCGTGAGTGAGCTTATCATGAGCGGCACAGTTGATAGGGAGTCAAGCGAGTATATCTGCTTCAGGAAAACCATTGAGGGGATGAGACTCCCTGCAGCTTTGCTTTCCGTAAACCCTATGAGCAACGCGTTTGTTTACGAGGTTCTTGAGGATTTAAAGATTCCCAGTGACCAGGTAATACTTGGGCATTTTGATTCTAATCAACCTACAAGAATAGTTGACAGATGCTATTTTGAGGTTGATCAGCCCTTTACTGAAATGGGTAAACGAGCTATTCAGATAGTAATGTCCAGGATGGAGGGCGCTAAAGAACGCCAAAAGGTGGTTCTAAAGCCTAAGCTGACAATCCATAATCTATCTTGCTTTACTGCAGGTGTCAACTCCAATGTGGAAGCACTCAGCGTGAATCCATAAGCTCATCACCGTTTATCTTACATTATCTGCTGCGGGAACTCACGATACTGTGTTATCAGCATCGTGAGTTCCCGCAGCATACTAATCTTTCCCTTTCAAACCCTACCAATTTACCTCTACCCACAACCCCTGCGGGTTATTAGGGTATGTAATCAAAGCTGTGGATGTTGATGCGTCCCATTCAGCCGTGATTGCTTTGCCGCCCGCAGTAATACTCTTGGGTACCGATGGCAACAAAACGCGGGTAACGCAGATTGTTTCACTTGGGCCTTCTGAGTGGAACTTCAGGTTTCGGCTGGAAACCTCAGCTTCCAACACATTCGAAGCCGATGCTATCACTCGTGGCTTATCTCGGTTGATCTTATTCAAATCCAAAAGGAATACTCGTGAGCCAGGAGAGAGAGTGACGCTTGTTCTGGTCGCTAGAACCGGGCTGAACAGGTCAATATATGAGCCTTCAAGCGTTCGCACAGGTAGATCGTCGATTTCATCCAATGCTCCTGCAATCACATAAGGCCCCCGGTTCAGAAGCAAATAGCCGGTTTCTTTCCATTTAAGCCCGGCTACAGTGCAGGCTTTGCGTGTTATATCAGCCACAATCTGGTCGCCCTTTGCGCTCTCTGCATATAAAGCGGGATCAGCCGGTATATGATAGACGAAACCCTTACCAATCCTCTTCTCAATCTCATTCTTAATGCCCAGCTTTTCGAAGAGATTCAACCTTGGTGAGGAATAGGCCAGTGGTGCTGTATTCCACCATTCCCTAACGCTGTTATACGGGTCTTTGTCATCATCAACCACAACCAGCACGCCACCGGCCTTCACCCATTTTACCAGCGCATCGTGAAGCTCAGAGGAGGCTGGTTTCATGCCATGGTATGTAAGAAAGAGAATATTGTATGGATCGAGGTAATTGGGAATGGTCGCGTTTTCAAACTGAACAGGCTCTATGGGCACGCCGCGCTTGATGAGCGGCATCGCAAGCCCCAGGAATGATGCGATTGGCGGGTTGTCGGCATATGGCTCGCCGCGTTGAAACATCATCGTATCTGAAACCAATATCCCGATCCCATGAGTGCCGCAGTCCCATGAAACCTGCTTCTGGTTCATATTATTCAATTCGTTGATGACGGTTAACAGTTCAGTTGCATAAGCCGAAGGAATCGATTCCCGTTCAGTGCTCATTGTGCCATCCGGGTTGGCTTTCGGGAATGTATCAACAAACACCCTCGAAGGCCACGGCATAACCTCATAGCGCCACACATCCGGCCACAGGAGCGATGCAACAAGAGTCGATTCCCAATTGGTTTTATAATCCGACCAGCAGTGGCTCCGATCATCTTCCACGGGGTCATTGAGATACCACATTCGTTTGCCTGTAGAACGGACAAGATTGTGAAGAATCCCATATTCATAGAATGCGAATTCGAAAGTTCGCTCCTTGCGTAATCCTTTATACATACTCGGGTATCGAGCCGTACCGGTCCAGACTTGTCCTATGTAGCCGTCGCAGCCGGGTATCTGTGCAAGGCTGCACTCGGGGCTCACAATGCCAATTTGGCAGTAACTCAGCATAGAATGTGTCGGAACATAGCACTTTACATCGCGACCGATCTGTTTGCCGTATTCTCGCACGAAGGTGAATACATCCTTAAGCGCGCGCCTGTAAAGGTAGTACTTCAGTTTTGACGCGCGATATTGTGCATCTGGCGAAGAATGTGGCGGGACCCAATTTTCATTATAATATGCCTTCCATTCGCACTTAAATGACTCGCTGTAGCCGCCGTGAACCCAAAACTCCGGCTCCTCCAGGTGGATTGCTTCGGCTCCGGCATCTATTGCACGCTTAACTCCCACGCAGAGATACTTACCGTATGTTTCGGTCGGACACATATAAGGAGTGCCAGGGTTGTGCAGGATCTCCTTGCCATTTTTGTCCATTTGAGCAGCGTCTTCATGGTTCACGCCGTCCCATTCTCCCTTGAGAAAGTCGCTATAGTCGCCCCACGCAACGCCGGTCATAACGTGGATAATATAGCCTTCCCTTCGCCAGGTTTCGATACGTTCGGGCATATTGGCATCGATGCCGTAAACCATTGCGATATCGGACTTGATATCGACACGTGGCTGGTATGGAATATTGCTCTGAAAACTCGTACGCTCCAGGTGTTGATCAGGATCCTTGATTGCCTGCGTGGTTGTGGAATTTGCGACGGTCAGCAGTGGCAAGACTAACGAAAGGTTTAACAACACTTACCTCCAGCGAGAAGACATATGCTTTCTACTTCTCATTATTGTTTATAAGGAACAGGTTGTCAAGTCGAGGTACGAACATATCACAATATTGTGATGCAATGTCAGTAGTGGTATCTGACTAACGTGTGGCTGGTCCTACAATACAGCTTATCTTAGTAATATGAGAGGCTTGATGCGAAAACACCTTCAACGCAACACCGGATCTCATTGATAACTAGCTATACGCATGCTATAACGCAGACATCATAGCAATAAGACAAGAACAATGCATGAGAAGTCCTACAAAGCTGGCAGGGCTTAGCTAAATGAGGGCTGTTTCCGTATGTCCAAATCTTCTACACCGTCTTGGTGGCGATGAATGTCGGTAGCGTGATCGACAGTACTCACACCAGTTATATTTTGATTGATGACTACATATCCTGGTAGCGCGATTTACCTGAATCGAGTATACTTAATGAATATCTGTACGTAGTGGCTGGATGGAACCGCGCCAGATAAATACCTGGTGTGCTTCCCTTTTTCCATAAATTTACTACAAGGAGCTATAGATGAGATATCCAGTGTATACATTTGCCAGGAAACTTTTCACAGCGATACTTTGTTGTGTTTGCACATTTGCAATCATAATACCAACCTTAGGGAGCCGACAGGCAAAGAATATGTATTATACATTTGGATGTGATACTGATGAATCATCTGCGCCAGTTTACAAGTCACTTGGGGCGACCAGTATTGAAAGCTACGTAACTTGGGAGACCTGTGAAAAAGCTGGTGAGGGTAAATGGGATTGGTCCAGGTGGGACCGTCAAGTCAAGATTCTTAAGGCTAATGATCTGAAGTGGGTACCTTTTCTCATTGTTGGACCTGCTTATTCAACCCCGAACTGGTTCCGTGCGAGTAAAGACCATTTTCCGTGCAGGTGCCTTGAGCATGGGACAGACAGCAAGATAGAGTCGCTTTGGAACCCGAATCTACCAAAATGGATCGATAGGTTTATTAACGAGTTTGCAAAACAATATAAAGATTCAGGAGTCATTGAGAGCCTTCTTCTTGGAGTTCAAGGTGATTTCGGTGAAGCTATTTATTCCGCATGGGGTGGTGGATGGACGTTTAACATTCCTGGTGAGTATCACAATCACGAGGGTTATTGGTGTAACGATCCCTATGCGCTTGCAAGTTTTAGGAAGTTTGTGCAGAAGCGCTATAGGTCTGTTGAAATAGTAAATAAGACCTGGGGAACAGATTATTCGGCACTCGCGGATGTAGACTTCCCTGGTTACAGTGTGGACGCGATTAAAGCAATACAAGCTAAAGCGCAAGAAGGCAATCCACAAGCTCGCAGGCATTGGCTGGATTTTGTAGACTGGTATCGTGAGTCCATGACTGATTGGTCTGATTGGTGGATTTCCACTGTGCGTAAGTATTTCCCCAAGACACCAATTTACCTATGCACTGGTGGTGATTCCACACCTGCTCTTGGTTCCAACTTCGCCGAGCAATGCAGAATTGCCGCTAAACACAAGGCGGGAGTGAGGATCACAAATGAAGATTCAAATTACGCGCCTAATTTTGCTAAAACTCGCTGGGTTGTCTCGGCTGGGAAATTTTATGATGCTTTTTATGGTATTGAGCCTGCTGGTAAAGAGGACGAAGTTGGCATAGTTGCACGAATCTATAATGCCACCGCATCAGGTGCAAACCAGCTTTATGATTATAGTGTAAACATAATCTCGAAACCAAGCAGCATTGAAGTGCAGCGTAAGAATATCAAGCATCTGTTTTATGTTGAAAAGCCTGTTGTGCCGGTCGCATTATGGTATCCGAATGTCTCGATGACTATCAAATGGGGCGACTATCTCAATAGAGCTGCAAGTTTTAGGCAGATAACAGATTGGGATTATGTTGATGAAACGATGCTGCATGCAGGCGCACTTGATCGTTATAAGGTGCTTGTGATTTTGCGCGGTGAGATAATGGAAACTGAGGATGCGCGACGCATTGCGAAATGGGTCAGCAACGGAGGGCGGCTGATAGTCACGGATGTGCCGAAGTTTGAGAGTGTGGAGACGACTTCTGATCCCGAAAAGATTCTGTTTGGTGATACTCCAAAAGGCAGAGTGATTGGCAGCGGACGTATTGAGCGGTTTGATTCGAGTGCAATGCTTGCTAAAGCTGTTCAGAAGGCGCTTTCGGAATTGAATCTTCCTGTGTGCAAAGCTGAAAATGATGGCGTTTTCGCAACTCAGATTGATTCGCACAGGTTCTTAATATATAACTCCAATGCAGTTGATTCTAAGGTTGAGATAACGTGTAAAGGCAAGAAAGTTATATCATCTAGCTCCAACGCAACTGATTCTAAGGTTGAGATATCGTGTGAAGACAAGAAAGTTACATCAGCAGTTCCCGGCGGTACGATCTGTGAAGTTGCATTTTGATAACCCCTCAAAGCTGTACTTTGTTTGAGTGAGCTTCAGCTATTCTATGAAATTGTGGGTGTAGAGTAATGAATGACTCAGAGATAAAATTGTGCAAAAGAGATGAAGCTATAAAGCAGATGCTCGAATTGCTGCAGCGTGAGGAATATAAACCTGGTATGCGGATACCGCCCGAGTCTGAACTGGTAAAGCAATTCGGATGCTGTCGAAGCACTATTCGGGATGCGATCAATTTGTTGGTGAACGACAACCGTTTATACCGTATTCGCGGCAGTGGAACATATGTTGCGGAGCACAAGCGACCCCAGATCACGATTGCAGCAATACTTCCTGATTTATGCAGTGAATGGATCTGTATCTAGCGCAAGAGATAGAATGTTGGGCTATACGGCCGCTGTAAATTCTCTTGGATTACCATGCAATATAATGATTAGCCATGTAGATAATGCCGTATATGAATTCGTCAAGAACGGCACGATTAATAGGGAGTCAAGTGAGTATATCTGCTTCAGAAAAACTATTGAGGGGATGCGACTCCCGGCAGCTTTACTCTCTACAAATCCAATGACCAATGCGTTTATTTACGAAGTGCTTGAAGACTTGGAGATTCCCAATGACCAGGTAATACTCGGGCATTTTGATTCCAATCAACCTGCGAAAATAACTGATAGATGCTATTTCGAGGTAGACCAGCCTCTTATTGAAATGGGCGAAAGAACCATACAAATATTAATGTCCAAGATTGCGGGTGGGAAAGAAAGACAACAGGTGGTTCTCAAGCCTAAGCTGACCATTCATAATCTGTCTTGCTTTACTGCAGGCATTAACCCAGGGTGGAAGCACTCGCTGTGAATCCATAAAATACCCAGTTATTGAAACTGATAAATGCGCAGATTAAATAATGAATCTGTGCATAGTGGCCGGATGGAAGCATGCTGAGATAACAGTTTAGCGTGCTTCCTTTTTTGTTAATACACCGCTGAATAAACCAGCAGCGTATTCGTGTTCAAAGCTAAACCATTGGGTTGACAGAGGGACATACATGTGGTATAAAGCAAACGGGCTAGGCAGAACAGACCAATAATCTTTGCGTGGACTACTGTGGTATTGGTGAAGTGATTATTTGGTTAGCCCCCTTTGTGTATCTGCATTTGACAGGGGAGAAGTAGGGTGATTGTCTCAATGAGTCGATTAATCTGCGCGGTTATTGCATCTGTGGTAATGATAGCTTCATTCGGTGAGTGTGCGTATGCCAGAAATCTGATAACAGCCCCGGGTTTTGAAAGTTTCACTGTAGGCACAACGAAAACTGCATGCGATAAGTCCACTATTACATTACATGGAATAGTGAAGGATAACGCACCACTGAAGCTGCATGCATATAGTTTGGATCTGCATTACAACCTCTTTGCACCCGGATTTACCCCCAGCCAGATAAAGACTGCAACTTACACGCTCTCCGAGTCTGTAACCAACATCGGTGATGTAAAATCGATAGCAAACAACACTCATGTGGCTTTCAGTGGAATAGTGACCGGAGCGTTTGCAGACGGAATGGTGTTTGTAGAAAACGAAAACAGGACTTGCGGCATTGCACTGACTGA
>JAJFTD010000158.1 GCA_021373255.1 bacterium | reverse complement strand
TGAGCCAGGTAATCGACGATTTTGCCTTTGGCCTCGTCTCCCCACAACAGTCCGACCACTACCACATTCGCCATCACGAAACTCCTTGGTCTTATTTCTCCGCACAGTACACACAAACATCGCCCCGAGCCTGACTAACGGCCGGGGCTGCCCCTAAAAGTTACCAAAACGGGAGAGGTTTGTCAAATCACTGCCGTGTGGGCAGCGTTCGCCTTATGGGATTGTCCGGCTGTGTGTGTATTGCATTAACCCTGATTGAGCCGGTGTTTGATAATACCAGCCTCGTGCCTTCAAGACTTGCTAACCACGAGCCTCTTGCGCCATTCTGCATCGAGAGGCTGCTGAGGAGCTTGTCCCTGAATCCACACGACTCCAGATATTCCCGAGCCGAATCTTCATTGGTTATCGGGTGTTCTTTGCCTCGATAACTATACTCAACCCCCAGTATTTTGGGCGCGTGGGCACTGGCTAATACGCGCAGCCGCCCACCATTCAAATGCGTGTTGATTTCATATCCATAAATACTCGGCTTGCGCACGCATTGCCAATCCAGATTATGTGGGATGCTGATATAGTCGCGATCCAGTTCCAGCAATATCTGGGGCATCTGCGTATCCTGGAACTCTTTTATATTATGACCAACATACCGGTTCTGCTCGTTGGACATCAGGCCGCTCATCAACACCACTGCGGCAACAACAAGCCACATCCGTCCCCGCAGCCTTGCATATTCACCACCAAGACCTGCAAGCGCAGCAATGACCATCCCCGCAATGGTAAACACATGACGTAATGGAGATAGCAGCACATCGGTCGCATGGACCTGGCCGAATATCACCGCCAGTATTATCCCTGCAAGGATACTCGCCCACAACGGCGCCCACACGATAGCCCGGCGCGGTGAGACAAACCCCACAGCTACCCCGCAAGCTACCGGCAGTGGGAATGCGTATAGCGAAAACGCCAAAAAGCCCGGAGAGACGTAATCCTGTAAGCGTAGCAAAGCCACGACAAACACAGCTGTAATCGCAAGCACAACCAGACTCGCTAGCACATTGCTCAGGAATTGTTGGTTGGTTTCTCTGGTCTTATTAATAACTGCCACAGAATCACTCCCGCAGAAATGGCATCCTTGCCATTTCTGTTCCCTTCGTGGTGAGGCTGACAGCCCCAGGGCGCCAGCAGTTTCACAAAAACTGCGAAAGCCGTCGATGCAATCGATGCGAGAAGCATCATCCACGATTGCCTTGAAACGCCTGGCGCTTCCCATTCCGCCAACGATTATTTCGCCATCTCCCACCTATGCTCCTTCATTACCGACTCAACCCTAAACCTGCCGCTCTTGACACCCGATTATTAGTAGAGACAGGTAACAGATTTACGAGGGGGGCAGATTGCCTACAGTGGACCCTACAAAAGCATTAAAAACATATTCCGGAGTTCGCAAGGCATCTATGTTGATGGTAGCATTGGGCGCTGATTTTTCGTCCAATATAATGCAACAGCTTTCACCCGATGAAATCGAACGCCTCACAGCCGAAATCGTGATGGTTAACCGGCTTGATGCTGACACCCGCGCCATGGTCCTTGATGAGTGCAAGAGGTCTCTGGATGAGTTTGGGGTTATCGGCGGCACCGAGTATGCCCGCAAGTTGTTAGAGCAAGTATTTGGCGAGACCAAAGCGGCTGAACTATTGGGCAAACTCAGTTCCGACGGTGAGAACTCGCTGCGGTGGCTACGTACCGTCCCTGCCCGCCAGTTGGCACAGTGTATGAACGGCGAGCGCTCGCAGATCGTGGCGTTAGTACTAGGGCACCTCCCAGCAGAACAGGCCGCACAGGTGCTAGCCGCACTGCCGGAGTCGATACAGGGTGATGTAGCCCTTCGTCTCACAATGATGCAGCCTACCGACCCTGACACGGTGCGTCACGTAGCCGAGATATTGCTTCAGAAACTCTCCATGACCGACAATGCGATTTTCAGTGAGGTTGGCGGTAATAAGTCCGTTGTGCAAATTCTCAACAACGTGGACCGCAGCACTGAGAAGAAGATCCTTGAATATCTGACAGAAGCCAACGAGGCAGTTGCCAATCAGATAAAGGAATGCATGTTTGTCTTCGAGGACATTCTCAATCTGGACGACCGCGCAATACAGGTGATCCTCCGCGATGTTCCACAGGAAGACCTGCGACTGGCCCTGAAAGGTGCTCAAGAGAATGTAAAGAACGTGTTCTTCAGGAACATGTCCAGCCGCGCTGTGGAAACTTTAAAAGAAGACCTGGAAGCTAGTGGGCCTGTGAAGCTACGAGATGTGGAAGGTGCGCAGACCCGTATCGCCAGCATCGCGCGACAGCTCGATGAAGCCGGTGAGATCAGCTTGCGGGATAACAGCGACGAGATGGTGGCGTAGGGGAGTTAATGCGTTATGTGTTGATGCGTTGCGCGTTAATGCGTTGGGGAGATATAAAAACACACGGCAGCTTTGCAGCGCCGTGTGTTTCTATTTTACATATGCGACTGTACCCACATTATTCCTGATTAGATTGAATACCGCATTAAAGCCTGCGGTATTCTGCTGTGGTGAATAATGCGGGTGTAGACCTGCCTAGTCTGTTGGCTCCATCTCGTATACTGATGCAGCCAATGCCTGCCATGTCATGTTGGCCTTGTCGGCTACTGCGTAAATAGCGTCTGTAGCGTTTCCATCGTCGACTCCACCGAACTTGATCGTCCGATTGAGATTGCCCGACGCTAAAATCACGATTCCATAGCTTCGCGACACCTGATCCAGAGCCTGGTAAACCGTAGTCTTATTAAACGACATATCGATCTTTTTGGCGGATGCGTCGGCATCAAAGGTCGGAGGCAAGAACGCTAATCGGTCATAGCTCCTGCCACGGTAATGCCACTTCAGTTCCGTTACCACAGTCTGACGATCATGCGCCACATCAATAGTGACACTAGCTTGCTGCCCACGGCTTACAAAACCGTTAGCTACCCCGTTTTTCGCGGAGGTTCCGGTGCGAGTATAAACACTATAATCTACCGGATTTCCGTCTTTTGAGCTGAGCCGCAGTGTATATGCCTTGCCAGAACTATCATTGCTCACGTTGATGCACAAGCCCGATTTAGCTAAATCGCAGCCGGAATTGAGAACTCCAGCCTTTGGTGCATCCGATGAATCATCATCACCAACCGGATTGCCCACAGTTCTGCCGGGGAAAACCACAGCGTTGATGGAATGGCCTATAGGTGTAAACTGAACAGCCATAACCATCAGCAGCAGCACTGCAAAACCCATCGCAACCGCTCTGGCGGGTACTCGAATGGTGAACACATGCTGCCAATCCAGGTTCCACCACCGGACCTTGCTGGGTTCGACGCGCCTCTCCCGTTCAACACGAGCCATTACAGATGCATGAAAATCTGCCGGTGGCTCCACCTGAGGCATTTCCTCAAGCATCATCAGCGCAGCATTGAACTTTTCATAACTCGCTTTGCATGACGGACACGTAGCGAGATGCTGCTCAAAAGCAACCCGCTGCGAAGGCTCCATCACATTTTCCAAGTATGCAGAAAACATATCTTGGGCTTTAGCGCAATTCATACCAGGTTTCTCCGATCAGCAGCCAACGTCACCCTGCTGCTAAAGGTATACTATTCCCATTCCACTGAACAGTTGCGTACACCCACACAAACTATTCGGGCAATCAACCCGAACAGCATGCTTCTGTGCTTGTTATCAGTTCCATTTCCTAGACTTGGTCTTTACCCAAAAAGTTCCGACTCAGTTTCGAGTTTTTCTTTCAGAGCCTGCCTGGCTCTGTTCAGCCTGGACTTTACGGTACCAATTGGTAGGTGGAGAATATCAGCTATCTCTTCATAGCTGCGATCATGGAGATGGTATAAAGTCATGATAATACGCTGGTAATCCGGCAGAGCGTTAATTGCGTTGCGCACGATCTGGTTGCGCTCTTTAGACTCAGCTACCTCAGCGGGCAGCGGGTTATCATCTTCTATCTGCCGGGAGACGGAGTTCTCATCGAGGTCGACATATTCATCGAGGGATATCTGGCGGTGGCTTTTGGCTTTCTTGCGTTCATCGAGGTATACATTAGTGACTATACGATAAATCCACGTGGTGAAGTTGGCATCACCCCTGAATGTGCCGATCGAATTGAATACCCTTACGAACGCTTCCTGGGCTACATCGTTGGCATCATCATAATTGCCCGCGATGCCGTAGGCGAAGTTATACACGCGCTTCTGGAAGCGGATCACCAGCTCGTCAAACGCGCAGATGTCGCCATCCTTACAGCGCTGTATCAGAACCTGTTCTTCAGCGCGGGTTATCGCCTTATCCGTATCGGATTTCACCCGTGATGTGTTGAAAAGCAATCTGGTTCCCCTACCGGTGCGGCAGGCTTGACTCAGGGGGCTGAATGCCCCCCAAGAGCATGCTTGCTTATCAGTTATTGCGAAGGCTGATAGCCTTTCGCTCCTCTTCGGACAAAGCACGTTCGCATTGTCCGCGATTAATACTCTTTACATACACGCGCGAATCCTGCCGCCCATAAAGGCTGCTGATTACTACGCCTGTATCATCTTTATCCAACAGTGCAAACGCGAAACTTTGCTCACCACCAACATCGTCAAAAGCATTGAACCTGACGATCCCGGTTGTCTGCAAACATTTTGAGACAGCTTCCACCAGCTTCTTCTGGTTTGCGTTTACTTCATTGAGCTGCATTTGCAGGTTCGTGAGCGCGTTGGATTGTTCTGCCAGTGCTTCGGCTATATCCTCCACACCGGCACTGGCTACCTGAGGACTTCGGCGTTTATTTGCCTTGCCCAGTCTGCGAGACAACGAGAACACGCATATAAGCAAAATAAGGCTCAGCGCCGAGAGGCCAAACAGGAAGTATGATTCATTAATGCTAAGAAATTGGAAAATCTGGTGCATCGGTCCCTCGCATCCACCATTTTAGTAATTATATCATAGCACAGTTTGTTAACTCCATACTCAAGGATATATAGTCAATAATATATGAGCCAAAGCTGATATTGCGAAACAAGCTTACGGGTGGTAGGATACAGTTGATATGAATGAACACAACAAACCTAAAGATAAAAGAACCGCTTTTGTGCGGCTGGTCGGATATCTGAAGCCATATAAAACATCAATGCTGATCGGGGTGCTGTCCAATGTGGCACTGGGACTCGTCGGGCTCGTGCCGCCACTGCTTTATGGCAAGACAATCACGGACCATGTGCTGATGGGGCACGGGCCGGCTGCAGGGCGACTCAAACTGCTGCTTGCGGCTGTGGCGGCGCTGCTGGTAATACAGGGCTTCACATCGCTAGTATCATTCGCGCGAGGCTACGTGATGCACGTTCTCGGCGAAAAAATTATACTTGATCTGAGAAAACATATCTACTCGCGCCTGCAGAGCCTGTCGGTGTCATATTTTGACTCCAGGCAGACCGGGGAGATAATGTCGCGTGTCACCAACGACACCGAGGTTGTGGAAGAATTTGTAAACCACGCTGCGGATACGTTGATCGCGGATGCATTCCGCCTTGTGGCGATGTGCATTGTGATGTTTTTTCTGTCCCCCACCCTGGCACTGGTCGCATTGATTCCTGTGCCGCTGCTCTTCTTTATGGCACGAAAATTTTCCAAGCGAGTGAGACCGGTGTATCGGGCGGTACGGGAGCGGCTGGCAGAGATTAGCGCTGATGTGCAGGAGAGGATCAGCGGGATACGCGTGGTGAAGGCATTCGCGCGGGAAGATCACGAATACTCTATCTTCAAGCGAGATGTTGAGGCTTATTACAATCAACGCGTTAAGGCCGTACGCATGTGGACCAGCTTCTTCCCATGCATTGATATGCTCGTTCAGACGGGTGCGTTTGCAATATGGATTGTTGGTTCGATCATGGTGATACACAATCAACTTTCGGTAGGCACGATGATGGTATTCATATTCTACCTCGGAATGCTCTACCAACCCGTAGGCAACCTTGCGCGCATTAACGATACTATTCAACGCTCGCTGGCGGCGGCTGAACGCATATTCGAAGTAGTCGACGAAGAGCCCGCAATCAGCGACGCTGAGAATGCAATAGACATGCCCCGTATAAATGGCTGCGTTGAGCTAGACCATGTCGACTTCAAATACGAAGACGGCGAATATGTGCTTAAGGATATCTGCATAAAGTCCGAACCGGGCCAGATAATCGCACTCGTTGGTCGAAGCGGCGCGGGCAAGACGAGCATCGTGAACTTAATCCCCAGGTTTCACGACCCCGCCGCTGGAAGGGTGTTGATCGATGGCGTGGACGTGCGCGGTGTTACGCAAAGGTCGCTGCGCAGTCAGATTGGGATGGTGCTGCAAGACACATTCCTCTTCAACGGCACTGTGCGAGAAAATATACGCTATGGCAGGCTCGACGCGACGGACGAAGAGGTCATCGAGGCGGCTAAAGCAGCTAACGCTCATGAGTTCATCGAGGAGATGCCAAACGGCTACGACACAGAGATAGGCGAGCGCGGCATCAAACTTTCCGGCGGGCAAAAGCAGCGCCTGGCAATCGCACGCGCCATCCTCGCTGATCCAAGGATATTGATTTTAGATGAAGCGACAAGTTCGGTAGATTCTGAAAGTGAATACCTAATCCACCGTGCCATGGACCGGCTGATGGATGGGCGCACGACATTTGTTATTGCGCACCGCCTATCTACCGTGAAACACGCCGACCAGATCATAACTCTGGAACACGGCCACATCACCGAAGTGGGCGACCACCATTCGCTTGTTGACCAGGATGGTGTGTATTCGCAGATGTATGCGATGCAGTTTAGGCTTAATGAGGAATCTTAGAGTTTGATGGTTTTGGAGAACCAGAAGAGGGGCGTCCTGGATGGCACATCCAGGACGATCAGCGATCAACTTGAGACGTGGAAAATAATCTGGGGGGTAGAATGATACCGAAGCGGATGCTCCACTGGATGTCGATAGGACTGCTGCTTGTTACGGTGCTGTGGTTCACGGCTGGCGATTTGGTTTTGTGTGCGATTAGTAATTCTTTTCAGTTCTGTCAATCCTCAAATGGTTATCATACAGTACGCGTAGGAATGTTAGTTCCTTGTCTTGTCTGGTGGCTTATTCCTCAGTATGTTGCGTGTGGACGGACTGCTATTACGCGCTGGCAAACATATGTTGGTATCGTAATTGTGACCTTGGCTACAGTACCTGTGTGCACGTTGGCGGTGCTTGTCAAGATCGCCTCTTCGCATGGCACAATCACTGCTGTGTTTCCTGTTCTGACAATGATCACAGTGATTTGCATGGCCAAACTCATTGTGTGGGCTTACTTGTGGTGGAGCTTAACAAGACCAGCCAGCAACGTGAGGACTAATTAGTTATTTTTGTATGCTTCGGAAATGACGATGACACACAACCCATAAGAGCTGGGGTTTGATGGTTTGATAGTTCTAAAGAACCGGGTCGCAGACCCGGAAGAGGGGCGTCATGGATCGCAGATCCATGACGATCAGCGATCAGGGATCAGGATCGAAATCAGAGATCAGATGTATTCCATTGTTGTTTTATGGAGGAAGTTGCATTGATTGATTGTAGTATGGGAAATATGCTTGCATTGCTCGGAGTGTTGGCAATAGCAAGCCTGACTCCAGCAATGTCTGCCGATGAGAAAGCAGTGCCGGGTATTCCGGGGAACGTGTTGAATCTCAAAACTATCACCTCACGCCCAAACGGCGACAGAATGACTGTGCACAAACCTGCTGGAGATATCGATCTCAAGGGAATGGCACGCTGGGCTATGAACTATCTGCTGCGCAGTCCACGCCCCGATGTCGACTACCAGCCGATCTTCAGTTGCTGGCCTTTGGGTTGCCCACCGGTTCCGACGGGATGGGACCAGATAGTCGATGGTGACACAGATTGCCGCATGGATTGGGAAATGTATTACATGCGCGACATCTGCGGCGCTACCGAAGGCCGTGATACTGAGGCGAAGTTCCATCAGAGAATCCGCAACTACCTCGGCGATCACGACTTATGTTGGACCTACATCGGATGTTATGATATGGACCCGTCACCGGAGAAGACCAAGGCCAAGGGGATGGTCGGTAACGTCTGGGCCACTACGAAGTTGCTGAAGAGCCTTTCTCTGTCCTATGAGCGGACTCACAATCCTGAAGATAAGGCACTGGCGAGAAGAGTGTTTGTTGCGCTCCGTTCTCTCGCCTCGTGGTCAGGGAAATATGCGTGGTTTGAGGGTGGAATGGGCCCTCTTAACAAGGAACTGAAACCTGCGAACTCCGGATGGGGAATCCACCCGCCGCCTATCGTTGAGTCGTTGGTCTGCTACTGGCAGGCATGTGACGATCCAGAGGCAATTACCTTTGCTAAGGCATTCGCTGATGGCATCATCTCGCGCGCTCGACCTGGAAACGTGGTTCAAATCAATGATGACGGTACATTCACCGGCCACACGCACGCAACGTTACACGCCATGCACGGAATCGCACACCTCGGCATAGCAACCAACAATCGGGAGTATATCGAGTTCTGCCGCCGTATCTATAGCTTCGTTATGACACACGGCACCGGCACTGGTTGGATTCACGAAGCCATCACACCGACCATTGACTCAAAGGTTCCGTCTGGTGAGACGTGCGCCACGTCGGACATGATGAGCATAGTTTCATATCTCGCTCAGGCCGACCGTATCTGGCCAGGCCAAGGTTATTCCGATTATTATGACCATCTTGAGCGATACCTTCGCAACTACATCGCACCGGCGCAGTTCTTTATGACACCGCATTTCATCGAGTTTTACCGCGCGCGCCACAAAGATAAGCCTACTGAAGCTATTGAGAAGGGCCTTGCCGATCTTCATAAGATGGAAGGCGGGATCATCGGTGGAATCGGCATCAACGACCTCACAAACGACTGGCTGGGAGATAGCCGCACCAGCTTTGCGATGCAGGGATGTTGCGCTCCTGAAGGCATGCGCGCAATACACACGGTGTGGGAGAGCATAGTAAGCCATGACCCCACGGGTAAGGCAGTTTACGTCAATATGTCGCTCTCCACTGAAACCCCTGAGGTAAAAGTAGTGTCGTATCTTCCCGACGAGGGACGGCTAACGGCGATCACACGCAAGTCCGGCGACTTCTACCTCCGCCCGCCAGCGTGGTCACCCCGCGAAGGTGTGAAAGCATGGCGAAACGGCGTGGAAATCCCGGTTAAGTGGCATTACTCGTATGTGGCATTCGATGACGTCAGGTCGGGCGATGAGGTCACAATTACATATCCGTTTATCTCATACGAACAGAAAGTCGCCATCTGGCCCGACACCAGCAAGGTTGCCGTCTACAAGTGGATTGGCAACACAGCTATCGACGTTGAGCCCAAGGGAACCAGCTTCCCACTCTATACCGGGAAGAGGCCCTGGCTTCCGCCGCCACCTCAACTGCCGGATTAGTTAGAAGCTAAACTGCCCACGGATATGCTTCGGGAACGACGATGACGCACTGCCTACGGGTTAGCACACACGTGAGTTCCCGAAGCTTGCACATTCGCTGTGGCTGTAGTGGGTGAGCAAGCGAAGGGAACCGGGTCACAGACCCGGAAGAGGGGCGTCCTGGATGGCACATCCAGGACGATCGATCAGCCAGTCTAGCCCCTATCCCCCATCTCCCAACCCCCACATGCGCCATTGACACTTCGCGCTCACGTGGTATAATTGTCAGGTTGATGCGCACTCGTAGCTCAGTGGATAGAGCGTCTGCCTCCGGAGCAGAAGGCCGCGCGTTCGAATCGCGCCGAGTGCACCACTTACCTCTGCATCACTTACCACTTTTTGCGAATAGCGACTCCCGCCTGCACCAGTTCGTCTTTGATCTGCTTGATCGTGTATTCACCGGTGTGGATCATACTTGCTATGATGGCGGCGTCGGCTTGGCCTGCGCTGAAGACGTCTACCAGGTGCTGAGGTGTGCCTGCCCCACCTGATGCGACTACGGGGATGTGGACGCTGGTGGAAATCATACTGGTTAAATCGAGTTCAAAGCCGTCGCGGGTGCCGTCGGCGTCAACTGAGTTCACTACTATCTCGCCCACGCCCAGGTCCTCTGCACGCTTGGCCCACTCCAGTGCGTCGATACCGGTTCGCTCGCGGAAACCTCGAATGGTAATCTCGTAGCCGCTGGGGAAGCGGGGATCATCGGTGCGCACGGGGTCCATACCTAGCACAATGCACTGTGAGCCGAATACTTTTGCGCCCTCGGCTATAATCTCCGGGTTCTTCACGGCGAGGGAGTTGACGGAAACTTTCTCGGCGCCAGCTAGGAGCACGCGGTACATATCTTCTAAAGTCTCGATCCCGCCGCCGACGGCAAATGGGATGTGCACCACCTTGGCGACTTCCTGTACCATCTCGATATCTATGGGTCTGCGTTCGGCTGAGGCTGTGATATCGTAGAAGACCAGCTCATCGCAGCCACCATCGGAATATGCAACGGCCATCTCCACAGGGTCTCCAAGCTCCACGTTATTCTGGAACTTCACACCCTTGGTGACTTTTTTATTCTTCACATCGAGGCAGGGAATAATTCTCTTGCTTAACATCGTCCGTCCCACTTGCTGAAATTTTCAAGGAGTTTAAGGCCGATTCTGCCTGACCGTTCGGGGTGGAACTGGGTAGCGAACAAGTTGCCTTTCCCAACAGCGGAGGCAAACTTGACATCCGCATAATCGGTCTCGCCCACTATGTAAGAGCTGTCAGATGGCGCGGGGTAATAGCTGTGTACGAAGTAGAACTCGCTCGCGTCCTCTATACCCTCAAACAGTGGGTGCGGGCGTGTCTGCTCCACCGTGTTCCAACCCATCTGCGGTATCTTACACATCGGATCCGAAGGGGTGAATTTCCTGCACGTTCCCGGTATCAAGCCTATGCAGTCCGTGCCGCCATCTTCTTCAGAAAACTCGAATATCACCTGCGTTCCAAGGCATATCCCCAGGAACGGTGTGCCTTTGGAGACAACCTCTCTGAGCGTATCGAGCAAACTCATCTCGCGCAGATTTCTCATAGCTTCCGCGGCTGCTCCCACTCCCGGGAAGATCACGCGTTCAGCCGATACTATGCGCGCAGGGTTGTCCGTGATCTCACACGAAGCCCCAATATGCTCCAGTGCAAGCCGCACGCTGGTCAAGTTTCCTGCTTTGTAGTCTACTATTGCTATCATAAATCTCGATCCTGAAACTGACTTACTCGATTGCTGCTTCGGCCATCGCTACAATGTTCTCGGGCGGAACGTTGGGCAGTAGTGCTTCGTGGCTAGGGCTCACTACAAGTGGACCAAGCAAACCCTTTACACGGCGCACTTCTTCGCGAACCTGATCAGGAGTGCCTCGAACTAACAAATCCTGAGTATCAATGCCACCAACGAAAGCAATCTTCCCTTTGAAATCTTTCGCAAGCGTCTCCGCATCCATAGAAATGGCTTTTGCTTGAATGGGATGAATCGCATTGACGCCGATATCTATAAACTTTTGCAGAATCTTGTGAACCGCGCCACAGGAGTGATGCATCACCTGATAGCCGTAGGAATGCGCCATATCGACCATTTTCTTTGTGTAAGGCAGATGGAAGCGCTCCCACTGCTGTGGGTTCACAAACAGGTCCAACTGTGTGCCGTAGTCATTGCCCATAAAAAACGCATCGACCTCAGCTCCAGCAAGCTCAAAGAAACGATAGTTCGCTTCAAGGTAGAACTCACACACTTTTCGAGTCACCGCATCGACTACTTCGGGGTTGGTATACATCTTAATGAAGTAGTTCTCCATACCGAACAGGTCGGCGACTATGTGGAAGAATGAGCTCCACATTCCACTGGCCCGGTATACTTCCCCAGCGTTCTTGAGCCGGTCAAGCACTTCAATAAAATCCAGATAGTCCGGATTCGGCCAATCGTAGGCTTCAACTTGATCGAGGTCCTCGCAGTCAGCAAAGACATAGTCTTTCTCACCCGAGATGCCTACCCGGATCATGTTAAACAGCGGCTTACCTTCGGGATGTTTATAGGACCCGAACTCGGCACAGATCCAGCGCATATCATCCTGCAAATGCCTCCGAACATTCTCTTCGCCGGTGATACCGAAATATTCATAATAACTCGGCCAGCTATCTTCGTGTGGCATTCCGAGCCAGAATGCGCAGCGGTCCGGCTTCTCACCTGCGATAATTGCCTTGATACGTTCGCGACTGTTCATCAGTGCAACGCTCCTCCATTGGCATATTCGATGACATAAAGGCCCCGGTCGCCCGGGGCCTTGGATTTCACCTGCTTTGCTCCGTGCGGAGTGGCCTAGTAGATAGCTTTCTCAGTATCTTTGTCGAAGATGTGAGTCTTCTCCATATCGAAAACGAGTTCTATCTCCTGGTCTTCTTTATGCTTGGTTTCAGCATCAATGGATGCGACCATTGCGTGACTACCACAGCTCAGATACATGGTAACAATCGAACCCATCGGCTCGACAACATCGATCATCGCCTTTGCGCTGTTGTCGTCCGTCGCCTGCACCAGGTTTCTCAGGTTCTTGTCGAAGATGTCTTCAGGCCTGATGCCAAACTCCACCACCTTACCAGCATAAGGCTTGAGCAGGTCGGCCTTGTCTGCAGGAGCTTTGACCTTGAAGCAGCCGCCATCGATGTAGCAGTCGTTGCCGGAGACTTCGATCTTGGCATCCAGGAAGTTCATGGATGGCGTACCGATGAAGCCTGCAACAAACTTGTTAGCCGGACGGTTGTAGAGGCCAAGCGGGGTATCTACCTGCTGAACCGTGCCCTGGTTCATAACCATAATGCGGTCGCCCATGGTCATAGCTTCAACCTGGTCGTGAGTCACGTATATGGTGGTGATTCCGAGCCTGCGGTGAAGTTTAATGAGCTCCGAACGGGTCTGAACACGCAGTTTAGCGTCGAGGTTTGAGAGCGGCTCGTCCATAAGGAAGACGGCTGGCTCGCGCACGATAGCTCTACCGAGGGCTACGCGCTGCCTCTGTCCACCGGAAAGCTGCTTAGGTTTGCGGTTGAGCAAGTCAGTCAGACCCAGCAGCTTAGCAGCCTCGGCCACGCGGCTCTTGATCTGTTCGCGCGGAACCTTGCGCAGTTTCAAACCGAACGCCATGTTGTCGTATACGCTCATGTGCGGGTAGAGAGCGTAGTTCTGGAAGACCATTGCGATGTCGCGGTCTTTGGGTGAAACATCATTCACCAACCGATCGCCAATCATGATCTCGCCGGAGGTGGACTCTTCCAACCCTGCGATCATTCTCAAGCATGTGGTCTTTCCACAGCCGGATGGACCTACGAAAACCATGAACTCTTTGTCTTTGATCTCGAGGTCTACGTTGTTGACCGCAGTGACGTTCTTGAACGTCTTGGTCAAGTCTTTGAGGATAACTTGCGCCATGTGAAGTACTCCATTTTCGCTCCGGGCTAGTCCCCATTTTGCCGAAGCGGCTAGATTGGTATCACTCTCACGAGTGACATTTCCCCGGGACAGGGGGCGGCACATTGCTTGCCGCAAGCTTATGAGTTGATTATACGTTGGGCTACCGGCTATGTCAAATAATCATTAGTTGGATTTTATAAAACGAAGGGTGATGCATAAAGGAAATATAAGAGGGTACGTGAAGAGTAATTCAAATGAGGTAGTATGATTCATGAGTAAGGTATGTTTCGCATCCGCAAAGCTGAAAGAACTGAGAGCCGAGGCGAGCTTGCCGGCTAAGTTCCTGCGCATGCTGGATGGTTATCCGCTAAAGGATATGTTCGATGGAAAGACCGTTGCTATTAAAATGCACCTCGGTGGCAACCTCGGGTATACGACGATATCGCCGTTGTTCGTTAAGCTGCTTGTAGGTAAAGTGAAAGACGCCGGAGGCAGGCCGTTTATTACAGATGGAACGTATTCAATACCTGGCGCAAAGGACAGAGGCTATACCGAGGATGTTCTGGGCGCGCCACTGGTGCCCGCCGCCGGTCTCAATGAAAAGTATTTTGTGAATGTGCCCATTGGCTATAAGTCGCTCAAGGAAGCGGAGCTTTGCGGGGGGAGATAGCATCGGCGGATGCGATGATCGTCTACAGCCACGGCAAGGGTCACGGCCATTGTGGCTGGGGCGGCGCAATCAAGAACATCGCAATGGGCAATTACACCTGCAAGACCCGGGGCGCGATTCACGCATTGATAGACACTGAGTTTGATTGGAACGAAGAGCTGTGCACTCACTGTTATCTCTGTCGTGACAACTGCCCGGCTGGGGCAATATCGTTCAATGAGCAGGACAAGCTGGGCATAAATATGCACCACTGCCGCTATTGCATGCACTGCGTGCGCGCGTGCCCGCAGGAAACTATAAAAATCAACCAGGAGGGTATCCGGCAGTTCCAGACCGGGATGGCCAGGGTGACAAAGGCGTGCCTGGAAACTTTCGAGCAGAACAGGGTGCTTTACATTAATCATGTAACTAATGTAACGCCATTCTGCGACTGCTGGGGGTTCTCGTCGCCGTCCATAGTGCCGGATGTTGGGATATTTGCGAGCACGGATATTGTCGCTATTGAGCAGGCGTCAATCGACTCTATTAAGACCGAGAACTATATACAAGGTTCGCTTCCCCACCCGCTGGTCGTCCGCGATGACGTAGAAGGACACTTGCTGCATAAGATTCACAGCAAAGACCCATATCTGCAGGTAGAAGAGACCGCAAACGCTGGCCTGGGAAGCCGCGAATATGAACTGAAGGAGATCGAATAATCTCCAGCGTATAATTGACGTGAGGCGACTGACACCTGCAGTCGCCTCATATGTTTTCACCAGGTCAAACAAGTAGCCTTTACTTTGAGTATTGACATGACTACATGTACTCACCAATAAACAAATTTGGATATATGGAGAAGACTAATATGATGCAGCGAGAAAACACCATCAGAACCATCAAGTTTGATCATCCAGAGCGGGTGTCGCCTGGACCGTTAAGCTACATGTTGACCTACCAGGGCTGCAATCACGAAGGCTACACTGGTTGCGGTGACGATCATGCTGTTGGTGAGATGTGGACAGACATCTGGGGCACGCAATGGCACAAGGAGTTTCCTGATGTTATGGGGTTTCCATACGGCTATCCGCTGGCTGACCCTGTACAGCTAGATAGTTATCAATGGCCGAACCCCGATGACCCGCGTATCTGCGGCAAGATCTATGAAATGCTTCGTGAGTATCAAGCCGGAGATGTCTTCCTGGCTGGTCAGCACCGTGATACCCTTTGGGAAAAGGCCTATATGCTAGTGGGGATGGAGAATATGATGGAATATCTCTACACCGAGCCTGACTATGCCCGCGAAGTTTTACACAGAATTATGGATTTTCAGATAGGTATAGCCAGGCACTATATTGAAGCTGGTATAGAGATGATATGGGCGGGTGACGACTTGGGAACGCAATGCGCTCCACTGCTCAACCCGAAAATTGTAGAGGAGTTCTTCGTGCCCGAGTACAAGCGGTTGTTTGGCCTGTATAAATCGCGCGGAGTCATCATTAACTTCCACTCCTGTGGGCATATCGAAGAATTTCTTGATATGTTCATCGACCTCGGTGTGGACGTATTAAACCCGGTACAGGCGACAGCGAACGACCTGGAGCGGGTCAGGAATCGTACACAGGGCAAGATGGCCTTGTTGGGCGGTGTCAGCACACAGATTATTATGGATGGCCCTGTGGAACGAATCAGGGAGGAAGTGCGGAAAAGATTGTGGCAGTTGGGGAAAGGTGGGGGTTATTTTTGCAGCCCGGATCAAGGCATGCCTTTTCCGAAAGAGAATATAGATGCATTCTATAAGGCTGTTGATGATTACGGAGTATATCCCCTGAATGCCTAGCCATTGGGCTGATAAACACAAGGAGAAGAATAATGCAGGAATTACCGCGAAAAAATTGGAGTAAACAGCCTTGGCTACAGTTGAACAAAGATGAAATCTCCACTGAATTCCAGCAGTGCCGGGACGAAGGCAAGGACCTTTCCAGTGTGGAAGCAGAATTCTCGTCTTTGCTGGAGAGCGATCTGGAGTTAGATATTAACCAGCGCCGCGCGGAAGCGCTACTCGACCAAGTGAGTGAACTGCCGATGGTGGAGGATTACCAGTTCGATGAGCCTTCTGATCTAGAAAACATCAAAGCTAAGCGGCCAGTGGCGGCAGACCTTACAGGTTCGGTACCTGTTGGTGACAAGCTCAAAGATAAAGTATTGGGCGGATGGCTCGGTAGGTGCAGTGGGTGTTTACTTGGCAAACCGGCAGAGGGACGCAAATCGGCGCAGATAGAAAAGTATCTAAAGGCTCAGGGACGGTGGCCGCTGGATCGGTATTTTTCGCTGAACGCACCGGACGAGTTGATATCGGAATGTGAATTTACTAAGAGTATGCCCACAGCCTATGAAGAACACATCGACGGCATGATCGAGGACGATGACACCAACTACACCGTCACAGGTATGGCCATTGTAAAGCAGTATGGAGCTGATTTTACGCCGAATGACGTAGCCGCGTTCTGGCTCATGAACATTCCTATCTTCCACGTCTGCACGGCTGAAAGGGTCGCGTATAGGAACCTGGTAAATCTGATTCCCCCACCCTATTCGGCTCAGTACCAAAACCCGTATCGTGAGTGGATTGGAGCACAGATCCGCGCTGACTTCTTCGGTTATGTAAATCCCGGCAACCTCGAACGTGCTGCCGAGTATGCCTGGCGCGATGCCTCAATTAGCCACGTGAAGAACGGTATATACGGTGAGATGTGGGTGGCGGCTATGATTGCGACAGCGTATATGAGTGATGACGCCGAGACTGTTATCCGTGCAGGTCTTTCCCAGATACCAGCCCGCAACAGGCTTACGGTAGCTGTGGAGCATATAATCGATCTGAAAAAGACCGGAGCAAGCTACGAAGAAGCAGTTGCCGATATCCGCAGCCGCTGGGATGAAAACAAGTCGCACAATTGGTGCCACACCATCAGTAACGCCGAAATAGTGGCAATGGCTCTGCTCTGGGGTGAGAATGATCTTGAGAAGACGCTCTGCTATAGCATAATGCCTGGCTTTGACACTGACTGTAATGGCGCCACAAGCGGCAGTGTTCTCGGTATAATGTTAGGGGCAAGCAAGCTCCCAGAGAAGTGGATCACACCTCTCAATGATACGCTATACACCGGAGTCGCTGGTTACAACAAGGTATCTATCTCGGCTATGGCTGATGAGACGATTGAGCTGATTAGCCGGATCAGCTAGATATGCAAGTTCAGTGGGCAGGCGAAGTTTTCACTTGCCCACTACCTAATCCGCAACATAATCTTCGACGAATATTTACTACCACGATTGATAAAGAAACCAGCACTTAGGGGTAAATACCTAACTCCTGACTTCCCTCACTAGATACGAAATACACTATAAACCAACTTTCCTATTGACATGTTACGTACAGTAGTGTTAATCTTTGTAAAAGTCAATCGTATACTATAAGTTGAGAACCCAAGGATGGAACAATCCCGTCATCGCAGAGACGTGCAGATTATTGGGCAGCAAAGAACCGCCGAGCGAACAGACGCAGCATTGTTGCGTTATGTGCTTGCCCACACCGGAGCAACACGGCGTGACGCGGCTGAATATCTTAACCTCAGTTTTCCAAACATTTCCAGGACAACAGGCAGACTCCAAAGATCCGGCATACTGGTTACTGGGCCACCTAGACAGACAGGCAAGAGAGGCCCACAATCACAAACGCTGCAACTTCGCAGGAATCTCGGCTGCTCTATAGGGTTGGATGTCGATCCAACACATATCCGAGCGGTAGTGCTGGACTTCGTCAATAATATAGCCGCCTCACTTCGTTACCCAATCTCCGGCACTGCGAGTGCTGGTGAAATAACTGATATGGCGGCAGGATTAGCAGCGTCACTGATGAGTTCGGCGCGCAGCCAAAACCTGCCTGTGCACGCTGCCGGCATCTCACTGCCCGGACCAATCATCGATAATGATTTCTGTTGGTCTCATGCGGAGCAGCAGGTAGGCATTATGAAATTGCAATTGCTGGAAGCTGTGAAAAATATATGCCGCATGCCTACATTTGCTGTTCCGGCTGATCTGTGTTTCGCAATAGGGCACCACAGGATACGGTATCCACTTGATACAGAACCTGAGATGGCAGTCCTGAACAGAATGGAATTATCCGCAACAGTAATACGTGAAGGGTGGTGCTCCAGCACTGGACAACTGGGCATGCTGCCATATAAAAACGGACCCACTAAACGTTATTACCGTGATGTATGCACGGGCAGCGCCTTAGTAAAACTAGCCAAGTCTCGAGGAGTTGAGCTTCAATATTCTGAGCTTATAGAATCACCAGGAAACCCAGTGGTCAAGGAATGGTTGGCATGCGCGGTACCGTCATTCGCTCAGGCAATATATTCAGGCGTGGTTATGTATGAACCCTGCCGGGTGATCATAGATGGAGTATTTAATGTCATGCCGGAACGAGTCAGAAAGCACCTCGTTGACCTGGTGACGAAAGAATTGACCACAAACGGCCTTGCATTACCCAGGATTTGCTTGTTCCACGGCGACGACTTGATGGGCGCTCGTGGCGCTGCATTTATAGCCAGAGATCGTGTCGCCGACGATGTGATAGCGCAAGTACTCCAATCTTGACCATACTGGAACAGCCACCTCAAGGAACTACCTCACCCACCAAGTAAGTATTACCTACTGAAGGCTAACCCTTACTTATAACCAACTGCGGCACTTCCCCTAGGGATTTTCGGAAGTTAAGTTAGCAGATATACATTCAGTATATCTGCCGAAAATCGAGTTCGACTTTCGGAGACTAGACAATATGTCTTTGCGATAACTCATCGTCCGAAAGTCAATAATAGAATTGGCATGCATTATTGACATACAGGCGGGGTGAGTTATAATGGTTGAGCCAGAAAGCTTCAGGAGCGAGTCGATATGGACAATGAACAAGTAATACGTAACCTGAGACTGCAGCTGCTGATCGAACGTATAGTCGTAGCAGTAATCG
>JAJFTD010000165.1 GCA_021373255.1 bacterium | reverse complement strand
TCCGGGACGTATAGTGCCTCTGCGGGCCATATCCGGCTCACCTATTTGTCTGGGTTTCTTTGGCATAGTAATTTCTCAGGTGTTAGATATAGAAAAGCCTCCGGTGGAGTGCCGGAGGATGGTAGATTATAGTTACTGATCGATCGTGACAGCAATGCGCGAGAATGTATCCGCGGCAAACGGCTCCGGCTGCTCGACTGAGTTGAGCGATGCCCACTGAAGCGTTACCTGTCCCGCAGGCAGATTCAATGTGCTCTGGTTCACAGGTTTCACGCCATACTGCATAGCCGGCGTAATGATCACATCGAAATCCATCGCTGTAGGCGTCCGACCTATGGCAGCCACGACTACGTATGGTGAAAGCTCGTTCTGGTCCGAGATAACGGTTATCGTGATGGTACTCGGCTTGTTCAAATTCAGTGTTATGCTTCCACTAGACAGGCCTTGGACATCCCTAACAATGGTGCTCTGCCTAGTTCTGACGTATGTCAGTAATTGAGTCTCAGGCATCTTGTTCAATATTTGCTCTGCGGTTTTGATATTTGCTGTCATTGCAGTTACTCCTTGCTCTTACCTAGTTCGTGCTACCAGGATTGTGGGACGCGCCACGCGGGTAGTCACTTCGCCCTGCGCGAGAGTCAGCATAAATGACTCAGCAAAGTCAGGGCTGGCCACTCCGCGGCGCGAAAGCTGCTGCTTGGTCTCGATCTGCACTTTCCCGGTCTCAGTCTTGAAGTGCAGAACGTTGGAAAGCTGCGAGATCAGTCGCGGATCATCTGGAATGGAAATGAGTTCATCGATTGGATGCTCAACACCCGCTTCAACAAACTCATATGTCTTCTCAAACCTGGTTCGGGCTGTCCACCATAGTTCAGCCTTGAGGTTTACGAATTTCTCCCTTGCAGTTTTGCCATCCGGCCACATCGTTTCTGTGGCTGGCACACCAACATTGATAGCCACCGCCGAAAGTTTCAGGTCCTCGCTCCTGGACCGGGCTTCGTAGGTTCCCGCAATGCCAGCGCCGACTCCGATACAGTCATAGTTAAGAACACTTACA
Source organism: bacterium (assembly GCA_021373255.1). Taxonomy (GTDB): domain Bacteria; phylum Armatimonadota; class UBA5829; order UBA5829; family UBA5829; genus UBA5829. Next base: position 2,939 of record JAJFTD010000165.1, on the reverse strand, counting down.
CCGGCAGACTGGCTCAGATCTAGAGCCCAATTCGCGGTGTCAGTGGTACCGCCATCGTTTCTGGAATGAATGTCAACTACAACAGCTCCGCGGCGAATGGTGAGCACGCTTTCACAGCCGCCTCCGTCTGCAACATCTAGACCGGCCACTGCATACTGCGACTGTGGAAGTGTTATCCGCTTGTGTAGATTTACTGCGGCTTGGACCCACTTAGCCGGGATCGCGATTCCCTCGACAGATGCAGTGTAGTCGATGTCCAGCTCTTGGGCGACTGTAACCGGATCCCGAAGCCGTTCCTTTTCAGCTTCATACCAAGGGTAGCGAATGATGCATCCATCGGGAATTTGTGCGGGCGGAGATGATCCGCCTGGACCCGAACCGATCACCTCTTCATCTACCTGCCGGACGATTTGCCAAGCGTTCTTCCTGGGGTCGTCCTTCCAATGCATTGTAAAGACAGCAACCTTGCCGCTAGCTCGTTTCTTAGCAAAGGGATTGCCATTCCCGTTGGGTGTGGATACGTAGATCCTACACTTGGTGTTTGCTGAAAGAGCTGCTTCGACTTTCTGCGGTCGGGCCAAAAACGCCGCTTCGTCTACGATGTAGATACTCGATCGGCCACCGCGGCCAATTTCATCACCTGCTTCACCGGTTATTGTGGAGCCATTGGCCGGATTTATGAGCTTGCAGAAGTTATCGCAAGTCTTCGGATCCCAGCCGGCTGGATACATCCACTTTGGTAGGTAGCGCAATATGAGGCGGATCTTTTCGATGATCGAGTCTGGATCACCAAGAGTATCTACCAGCTGCAACTTGCGGCTGCCGATTGAACCCTTGAAACCTTCACGGAACAACCAATGATGGGTAAGGAAGCCTGCACACAACCAAGTGAGTCCCATATCACGGGACTTCTCGGCTATACCATCCTCTTCCTGTGCCTCGCGTTCCTCGATCCAATGCAGGAATTCGGCCTGGCGAGGAAATAGAACCATCGGCACAAACGGCGAAGTAAGACGTGGGTCGTAGGTCCAAACCCAGTCATTGAAAAACCTGACGATGTCTGTCGCTGCGACCGCAATGGCGAGCGCCTGAAGATCAGGGCTGGTATTATGGCGCTGGAGATTCTCCAAGCGCCTCGCTATACATTCTTGCAAGCTCTCCTGGTTCAAGGTTCATTAGTTCCTGGATCTTTAGTGTAACGTTCGTCTCGACTTTTATAGACTCACCGTTCTCCCCTGTAAGTTCCTTGCGCTCGGTGGGCTTGCCCATAATCCGGTCCATCAAGTATTGAATCGCCTGTCGGTCCGGAGGAGTGCGAAAGACTTCGTGGATCCGATCGACAATCTCTTGAGCTCTATCAGGATCATTTATGATCTGGTGAAGCATACCGATCATGATCTCAATGCCGTCAGAGGTCTGAACTACTGGCACGCCATTAGAAAGCTCAAACATTTTGTCGACCAGCTCCGGCAGCCGATCTGCTATTCTCTTTTCGGCCTTGACGATCTTGCGTTCATACTTGACCGCTTTTCGAGGTCTGCCCGCGCCAGGCCGTTGTCCACCATGGCCCACTTGATAAAACTCCTGTTAGAAATCAAAAAATCAAGATGACTACTTTGCTACCCTGATATGACCTGTCCTCGCTTTTCCCCTGCGTCCAGATTCCGCGCGGAATACTTCTCTGATCTGCTTTGCATTGATCCCGACAACGAGAACCTCACGCGCTGTGCTTTGCTGTTGTGTTTTAGAAGATCGAATAGTCATTTGGCGTTTTTTTGTGGTCATTATGACCACGGTATCGGAATGCAATAATAGATAATGGAATGGCCCGGGCGGATATGAACCCGGGCCATTTGGAGCCCCCGATATTATCTGCCTGATGGCAGATTGGCCGCCTCGGTGGCGGGCGGTGGCAGTCGCCGTGCGAGAGAAGATGGTGAGATAGCTTGATAAAATAATAGCTCTCCCATATATAGGCCCTGAACGGCTCAACATTCGGGTACTTTTGGCCTGTTTTGACCCCGTTTTTGGGCATCCTGGCAAACTTTTTTTTGATTATTTTTGAGCGCTCTCGCGTCTTCCTGATCAGTCAGATATTCCCTCACTGCATTCCATCCAAGGTTCTCTATCATCAGTGTGATCACTCCTCGGTATGGACACGATTCAGCTTTGACGAGAGCTGCGTCCAGATGCTGGCGGATAGTAGATTCATCTCGACTGAAGACCTGGGCAATTGTGAGATTGCTGAATCCTCGGATATACCATTCGAAGATTGTGGCTTGCCACTTGGTCATATGCGCGCTTCGCTCGATCTTGCGAACCTCCAGCCACAGAAGGCCCTCGAACGGGCTCTCGTCTAGCCAGGGACCGACGTAGTCCGAGCTACGCGGAGCAATCTGCGCGGCGAGTTTGTCTAGGTCCTCATCCCCGGTAAAGAGTGTTTTCCTTGCCAATTCGCGCCTCCTGCGGTATCATTAAGCCTGGTAGACTGATACTCTCTTGGGGCGCTCGGCAGAACATCGCCGGGGCCTTTTTGTTTAGTCTCTCTGCTGCAGCGTGACCACCCGGCTATCAATTCTGTTTAACAATGCATACAGTACATCGATGCCGATAACCAGTATTGCCGAGATTAAAAGCCATAACTTGAGTTTCATTCTCATTTCCTCCCAACAATGTGAAGCTCCAACCGCGGGTAACTCTTATCAATGAGCATCTCCGCAGTGTGAAGCGTGAGCAATTCCGAATTGTCGTCCTGAACCAGGTGAGTCTTCAGCCCGTCCAGAATGCCTTTCATACGATGTCCCACCGCGCCGTCGTCATCTCTAAATCGGCGGCAGCCGTAGAAGAGCACCGGATAAACGTCTACCGTGTCGAACTTCGGGCGTCCAGCAAGTAACCACGCAGAGAATGCATAGCTTTCCCAATCCTGCTTCAGCTTG